>CASFBV010000084.1 GCA_949293065.1 uncultured Mycoplasma sp. | reverse complement strand
GGAATTTCTGTAACAATAATTCTTGATTTACCATTTTTTAACAATTCAATATGAGTTTTTGATCTTGTGATAATTGATCCACGTCCTGTTGTATAGGCATCAACAATTCCTTTTCTACCCAAAATAATTGCACCTGTTGGAAAATCTGGACCTTTTACATATTGCATTAATTCTTCAATGGTAATTTCAGGATTTCTAGCTAATGCAATAACCCCATCTATAACTTCACCTAAATTATGTGGAGGAATATTTGTTGCCATACCAACAGCAATTCCAACTGATCCTGAAATTAATAAGTTTGGAAATCTTGCTGGAAGAACAAGAGGTTCTAATTCAGAACCATCATAGTTAGGAATAAAATCAACAGTATTTTTTTTCAATCCATCAATCATTTCGTTAGCAATTTTAGACATTCTTGCTTCTGTATAACGCATTGCAGCTGCTTCATCTCCATCAATTGAACCAAAATTACCATGTCCATCAATTAGAGGATATCTCAATGAAAAATCTTGAGCCATACGAACCATTGATTCATAAATTGCAGAATCTCCATGTGGATGGTATTTCCCTAAAACATCACCAACAATACGGGCTGATTTTTTAAATGGATCAGATGATGTTACCCCTAATTCTGACATTGAATATAAAATTCTTCTATGAACTGGTTTTAACCCATCTCTTGCATCCGGAAGAGCACGAGATACAATAACACTCATTGCATATTCTAAGAACGATTTTCTCATTTCTTGAGAAACATTAACTGGTGCTAAAAATTCAGTTTCTTCTTCAATTAATTGTGATTGAACTTGATACTCTTCATTAGCTTGAGGAATGATTTCCTCTTCTTCTTCTATTACAATTTTTTTAACTTCTGATTCTTCTTTGAAAACAACTTTTAGTTCATCTGTATTTCCATAATACTTAGAATCTTCATCTTCAATAATCTCTTCTTTTTTTTCTTCTTCATCGTCTAAAAACGTCATAATTTTTGCTCCTAAATAATTATTAAAAAATTATATCAAAAACATCTTAATATATATGAAATATATATTAAGAATTCGAAAATATTTTAAGCAAAGAAATCATCTAAATCAACAATAATATGAGTAGATGATTTAGAAGGTTTTTCATCAAATTTTGTGCCTTGAAATGAACCTGAATTTATCATTTCGTTTTCATTTTGGAATTTAATATTTTTAATATGTCCTAAATTTGAAAAATAATCAGGATTTAAGATGTATGAATGAGGCAATATCAATGTTTCTACATCTCCATCTAATAAATAAGATGAAATGTTTTTATAATTAACTAATTTTGAATAATCATCAGGAGACTGGGCTGATGTGATTTTTGAAAAATCCAATACTTTTGTAGTTTCATCATAAATTTTTTTAAATATGTTTGAACTACTAAAAATTTGAGTTCTACTTATATTTGAATCACTTGATTTTCCTATTAATGCTCCAGAAAATGAATTATTATTCATTTTTACATCCACTCCAATTTTGAAGATGCAATTTGAACTAAAAGAATAGGAACCAATTTTTTCTATTCCTTCTGTATTTATAAAAGTAATTTTATGAAAATCATTTTTAAAAGCATAATCACCAATAGATGTTACTCCATTTAAATCTATTACCTCATTTTCGAGTGAAGTTGGAAACGCACTAGCAGGTATTGCTTTCATACCAATACAAAAATCATCATTAATAGATTTAATTTTAGATCCATACAAAATGCTACTTAATCCACTATTCATTGTTTTAATGTAAGTTGTAGATGCTTGTCAAGTTAGTTTATTAATTGTGATGCCATTAAAAACAAATTTTAGATTTTTATTTATTTCAAATGCATTAGGTAAAATAACTTCATTAATCATTTTACTTGTCGATTTTTTAATAATGCTTGAAAATAAAGATAAATAATTTAATTTTTCTTTATCATTAAAATCAAAATTTCTTAAATCTAAAACATTTTTAATCTCATCATAGCCCACATTTGAAAAAATAACTTCATTACTAATTGAATTTATTACAGGAATATCTTTGCTATATGATGAACTAAATAGATTTTGATAAATTGTATATTTGTTAAAATTGAAATTTTGAATTGAATTAATTTTAGTATCATTATCAAAAATGGCTGTTCCTATAACTACATTTTCATTTAAAATAATATTTCCTGTTAAATTAGGACAATTTTGAAAAGCATAATCTTGAATATTAGTTAAATTAGAAAAATAAAAATTTGTTATTGAGGAGCATCCACTAAATGAGTATCTTTTTATTGTTACTACGTTAGGTAAATTAATTACTTTCAATTTAGAACAAGATTGAAATGCATAATCACCAATTGTATTTACTTTATCTAGTTGGATATTTTCTAAATTGGAACAATATCGAAATGAATTAGAAGAAATATCTAATAAATTAGAAAAATTAATTCCAATTAAATTATTGCATTCATAAAAAGCATCTGAACCTAATGTTGAAAGATTTGAGAAACTTAAATTTCCTGCAATTTCAGAATAACGAAATGCATAATTTCCAATTTTTGAAGGATTAAAATTAGCATCTAAATTAATTACTAAATTAGAATGATCAAATGCATAATCTCCTATTTCATCAATTGAACTTAACAGTGTTATATTTGTGGTGTTACTATTAAATTCAATGTCTTTGAAAGTGTTGCTCATTATTTTCTGAACTGATGTTGTGTCAATGTTTTTGATTAAATTTTCATATCCAACCAAAAGATAATTTATATTTGATTGTTTTCCATATTTGTCATAAAAATTTGATAAATAAAATTTTCCAGTTGAATCTAAAATTGTAGGATCAAAAGCATTTTCTCTAATTATTTTATTGTTATACTTTGATTTTAAATTTTTATATAAATCATTATTTATTTTTAAAACCTTTTTATCAAAAATAATTTTTTCTAAATTATTTTTTGATAAAAAATTTCAAGAAAAGTTAGAAGACATTGCTATGCTTGATAAATCTAATTCATTAAATGAAATTTGTTTTATGTCTAAACACTGAGATGAATATGTGTAAAAATAATCATCTAAATAATCCAATTCTTTTATTAAAGAATAATCAAATATTTTTGTGTTTTGATTTATAGTTAAAATTCCGTTTAAAATTAATTTTTCAGTAGTTGTATTTAGCTCTCTTGTGATTTTTGAACTAGAAGGTAATTTAGACTTGCTTATTTTGAAAATAAATAATGGGATATTTATTGTATCAATATTTCATTTAGAAATGTTATTTGTTAAATATGATCCATTTGATGATGAAAATACATATGGATTATTATCTCTCTTGTTAAAAACAACCGTACTTGCTTTTAAAGAATAATTATTTAAAATATCTGAATCATAAGATGGTAAATAAATTTGATTAAATTTTTTAAATTCTCCATTAGATGTTTTTACTTTTGTAATAAGATCTAATTTTGATTTTAAATCATCTTTTGAAACTAAATCTAACCTTAAATTGTTATTTTGGTCAATTATTGAATCTAGTCCTAATGAGTCTAGTCCAATAACTTGAACGACAGAATCAAAACAATTAGGATCATAATTTATAACAGATTTAGGAAAATTAACTTCTTTTATAAAATTTCTTGTAAATTTAAAATTGTTTAAATTTACAAGAGTTGCATTAGGATCAAATAAAACAGAAGTTATATTATTGCCTTGAAAAGAAGAATTAAAATTGATTTTTGTAAATGATGAAAAATCTAAATCTCCAATAATATTTTTTCCTGAAAAATCGTAATTAATTGTAACTTCTTTTGATAGTGAACTATTAGTTCTAAAAAAAACTTTACCTAAATAATTTGTGTTCAAAGAATTTATTTGTGTTTTAGATAAATCTTCCTGATTGATTATTGTAAAAGTATCTTTTTGATTCTTATTAGCTTTCAAAGAAGGAGTAATCTTTGAATTTGATGGTGTTATGTTTTCATTACCATTGTAAAGAGATAATTTAAAACGAAGATATTGTTCATTACTTACTAATAATGTTTGTGAATAAATTTCTAATTTATATGTTATTCCAATAACTTTATCTAATGATTTATTCATATCTATGAATTTATTTATAAATTCTTCATTTGATTTTGTTTCTCTAAACATTTCAATTATTTTTACATTTTGATAATCTTCATTTAAATAAATAGATGTAGCTATTGTTTCATTTGCTTTTGTAATATAATCCTGTTCAGTATCAAATTTGAAAGAAAAATCTTTTCTAAATGAATAAGTTGAATTATTTTGAGAATCAACTAATGTAATATCAAAAGTCATCGTTTGATTTGAAGAGTTATAAATTGGAGATTTATTCAATTTTCATTCAATATTTTCAAAATTAGAATTATTAACTAAAATCAATAATTTAGACATTTCATTTAAATTAGATCTATATTGATTAAAAATTGATTGACTTACTCCTAAATCATTAAGTTTGAAATTAATTTTGCCTTGTTTAACTAATTGTTCTAAGATATTATCAGAAGGTTGACTATTTGAATCATTAGAAGAATCTTCATCTTTTTTACTATTAGAACAAGAAATTACAACTGCTGGAATTGATGAAATTGATATTAAAGATAATGAAGTTAGAACTAATAGTTTATTTTTATTAATTTTCATTATAATTAAATTTTAACTTATTTTTTAATAAAAAATAAACCCCATTTATAAGGGTTTATTTAATTTTATTTTTTCTTGATTTTTTATTTTAAAGCATTTTGATCTTGAACATTTACTTGTTGTGTTTTATTGAATTTTTCAATAACTTC
>CASFBV010000083.1 GCA_949293065.1 uncultured Mycoplasma sp. | reverse complement strand
CGCCAAAATATCTAATTATAAATATTGCAATATTATTCTTTTCAATATATTGTAAGTAGTTCAAAATAGGTTTTGACGCTGTTCCTTTTGGTTCTTTATCATCACTTACTTTAATTGTATTTATATTTTCATTTTTAAATTTGTAACCATAACAAATATGTCGAGCATTTTTGTGTTCTTTTTTTAATTCAACCTGAATAATCGAAATTTCATTTAAATTATCAATTTCAAAAATATAACAAATGAATTTTGATTTATTTATTATTATTTCATTTTTCCCGATAATGTTTCTTTTTGACATAATTTGTTTTTTGTTTATGTAATAAAAACTCTTTACATTTGAGGTAAAGAGTTTTGTTTAATTATCTTCTTTTTTTGTATGGAGAACCAAAATTATTTAATTGAAGTTCTTGAGTTCTAGCAATTTTATTCAATCTTTCTTTATAAGAGTTGAATCTTATTTCTCTTTCATATTGTTCATTTTTGATTTCTTCAAGTTCTTCATTTTGTTCTTGAAGTTTTTTAGCTAATTCTTCAACTTCTTTATCTTTTTCTCTAGCAATTTCTTCTTGTTGTATTCTTTGAGATTCCATTTCTTCTCTTAAATAATCAATTTCATCACTCAATTTATTTGTGAATTCAAGTTCTTGAGTATGTTGATCTTCAATTTGTTTTTTAAGAGTTTCAATTTCTTCTTTTGCTTTTCTTGATTCTTCTTCAAATTTTTCTTGTAATTTTTTTGCTTCAAGGTCAGCTGCCATTTTAGCTTCAGCCTCTTTTTGTTTTTCAAGAATTTCTTTTTCTTTGTTTTTGATATATTCTTCTTGTCTTTGTCTTTCAAGAACCAGTTGTTTTTCTAATTCTTCCATTTTTTCTTCTTGTCTACGTTTTTCGTAGATTTCTTTTTCATTTTCTTTTAATGTTTTAATTTCTTCAGCTAATTGATTGCTAAATTCTTTTTTAAGATTTAAAATTTGCTCATCTTTCATTTTATTTAATTCAGCATATTGAGCTTGTTGAGCCTCTAATTGTTTTTTAAGATCGTCAATTTCTTGCTTTGCTCTTTCATTTTCAAAACTTAATTTTTCTTTGTATTTGATGTCTTCAACTTTTTCAATTAATTTTTCATTATATTCTTGTTTTAATTCAAGTTGTTTTTCTTTATTTTCTTTAATTAATTCTTGTTTTTCAATATCTTTTTCATCAATAATTTTGTTTAAATCATAAATTTCTTCTTCTTGAAGTCTATTAATTTCAATTTGTCTTGTTTGTTGTGATTCAATCTCATCAATTAATTTTTCAATTTCCATTTGTTGTTCTAAATCTTTTTTGTCCATATAAATATCCTTTTCGTTTTTTTTTTTTTTGATTTTTATACTATTTTTTAAAAAATCAAACTTTAAATATAATTATTATTATATAATAAAAATGATTCATACAAAACATAAATAATTTGAATATGAATTTAAAAAGGAAGAAAATTATGAGAAAAAAAATTATTATTGGAAACTGAAAAATGAATAAAACTTCAAAAGAGGTAAAAGAATTTTTTAAAGAATTTAAAAAGGCAAATTTTGAATTAAGAAAAAACTTAATCTATGGAATTGCTGCACCTTCAATTGAAATTCCATTTGCAATTTCAGAAAGACCAAGCAAAAAATTTGTAATTTCATCACAAGATATTTCTAAACATTTAAGTGGCGCTTTCACAGGTGAGACTAGTGCATTAATGTTAAAAGATTTAGGTGTTTCATATGCTATTATCGGGCATTCTGAAAGAAGAATGTATCATGGTGAAACAAATAAGGATATTAATGAAAAAGCAAAAGCAGCACTTGAAAATGGGATTATTCCAATTATTTGTGTTGGAGAAACTTTAGAAGAATATGAATCAAAATTATCTAAAAAAATTGTTGAAAAACAAGTAAAAGAATGTACAAAAGGATTGGATGCTGCAAATGTTGTTATTGCTTATGAACCAGTTTGAGCTATTGGAACAGGAAAAACAGCAACAACTGAATATGCACAAACAATGTGTAAAGTAATTAGAAAATTAACATCAGAAAAAACATTAATTCAATATGGCGGATCTGTTACTCCAGATACAATTGATGATTTATTAAAACAACCAGATGTAGATGGAGCTCTTGTAGGTGGTGCTTCACTAAAAGCGGATTCATTTATTAAATTAATTCAAAAAAAATAACACAAAGGAATTAAAATGCCTAAAAAAGATATAAATAAAACAAAAAAAAGCAATTCTATTAAAAAAATTGCTATTTTAACTTCAGGGGGAGATTCTCCTGGTATGAATACAACAATAAGAGCTGTTGTAAAAGCAGCAAGATGAAAAGGGTTAGAGCCTTATTTAGTTTATGAAGGATATAAAGGATTAACAGAAGGAAATATTGTTCCAGCATCTAAAATTGATGTAGATCGCTATATTAATCAAGGTGGAACATTTATTTATTCTGCAAGATATCCAGAATTTAAAGAGCCAAAAACAAGAGAAAAAGCTAAAAAACAATTAGAAAAATTGGGAATTGAAGCTTTAATTGTTGTTGGTGGTGATGGATCTTATCATGGAGCACAGGAACTTCATAATATTGGGATCAAAACAATTGGATTACCTGGAACAATAGATAATGATATTTCTTCAACAGATTTTACAATTGGTTTTTTTACAGCATTAGAAACCATTGTAGAAAATATTGATCGTTTGAGAGACACAGCTAGATCGCATCATAGATGCATGCTTGCTGAAGTTATGGGGAGATATGCAGGTGATTTGGCGACATATTCAGGAGTTGCCACAGGAGCGGAATTAATAATTACATTAGAGAATAAACCAACTATTGAAGAAATTGTTAAAGTTGTTGACCACCAAATGAATAAATTAAAAAAAGATAGCACAATTATTGTAATTGCTGAGCATGTTTATGATGATTTAGATGCAATTGCCAAAGAAATTGAGCAAAAAACAAAAGTTGTTACAAGAGCTAATGTTTTAGGTCATGTTCAAAGAGGCGGAACACCAACAGGTATGGAAAGATATATTTCATCACGTATGGCAACTTTTGCTGTTGAGCTAATTTGTGAAGGAAAATCTGGATTTGCAATAGGTT
>CASFBV010000082.1 GCA_949293065.1 uncultured Mycoplasma sp. | reverse complement strand
CATTGTTTTTTATTTTTTTATCTTTTCAAACTATAAAATATTAATATGATTAATATTGTTTTATATTTACCAGAAATACCACCTAATACAGGTAATATTATTAGAACTTGTCATGCCACAGGTGCAAAACTTCATATTATCAAACCAATTGCATTTGATATAAATCATCCTAATATAAAAAGAGCAGCAGCTGGCAGAACTATTGATGACATTGAATATGAAATTCATGAAAATTATGATGAATTTAAGAAAAAATATGGAGACAAAAAAATTTATTATTTAACAAGATATGGTTTAAAAAATTATTGTTCAGTTGATTTCTCAAGTAATGATGATATTTGAGTAATGTTTGGTACAGAATCGACTGGAATACCAAAAAGAATTTTACAAACATCAATTGATACATGTATAAGAATACCTATGAAGAAAGAATGTCGTTCATTAAATTTAGCAAATACAGTTAATCTTGTTGCTTATGAAATATTAAGACAAAAAAACTTTGAAGGTTTGTCTGAATTTGAAGTTCAAAAAGGAAAGGATTTTATTTTAAAAGATGAATAATCAATTAAGTAAAAATGAATTTTTGAAATTTAAGAAATTACAAAATAAAAAATATAGAAATGAATTTTCTGAATTTATCATTGAAGGAAAACATTTGATTGACGAGGCTTTAAAAAATAAAAACTTAATTAAATTAATAATTACTTCAAATTTGGATTATAAGAATAGTAAGGTAGAAGTTAAATATTGTTCATATAATCAAATTTGTAAATTATCAACAACAACAACACCGCAAGATATTATTGCTATTTGTAATTTTTTAAATTTTGATTTTAATATTGATTCTGACTTAATTTTAGCATTAGATGAAATAAATGATCCAGGTAATTTAGGAACTTTAATTAGGACAGCTTACTCTTTCGGTATTAAAAATGTTATTGTTAAAGGTGTTGATATTTATAACCCAAAAGTTTTAAGATCATCACAAGGATCGATATTTAAAATGAATTTATTGAACACAAATAATCTTAAATATGAATTATTAAATTTAAAATCTAAAGGTTATTTATTGGTTGGTTCATTGTTGGATAAAAGTGCTATTAGTTATGAAAAATTAAATTTAGATAATAAAAAAGCTGTTTTGATTTTAGGTAATGAAGCAAATGGTATTTCAGTTGATATTAAAAAAATATTAGATGAAAAAATTTATATTCCAATTGATTTTGAATCATTAAATGTTGCAATAGCTGGTGGAATTTTGATGGCAAAATATTCAAAGTTAAAAAAATAAAAAAGTTATAATTTAAACATGGCTATAACAATAACAAATAATCATAAGTTCTTTAAAAATAATGATTCATTATCAATTATTTTTAAAGATTTAGAAGAAGATAAAATCACTTTAAAAAAGGAAAGTGATTTTGTTTTAATTTTTTCTAATAATAAAATTGTTGGAATTAATATTTTAGATTATAAAAAATATTTTTTGGTTAAAGATGGTTTTCATAAAATAAGTGATGAAGTTCGAAAAAAATTATTAGAAAAATTCAATGATTATTTATCTGAAAGTGATTTTGATTCATTTTATCAAATTGGATTAGTTAAAGAGATTCAAAAACACCCAACAAGTGATAAATTAAAAGTTTTAAAAGTTGAATTTAAAAACAATTTGGAAAGACAAATAATTACAAATGTTCAAGATGTTCAACAAAATCGTAAATATTTATTTGCAACACCAGGATCAATAACATTTTTTGGAAAAAGAATAATTGAATCAAAAGTTATGAATGTTTTATCATCTGGAATGATAATGTCATATAAATCATTAGGTATAGAAAAAGATGGAATTATTGATTGTTCAAATATGTCATTAGACGATGAATATGTTTTTTAAAGTGAGGTAACAACGATGTCAAAAATTGAAAGCTTAATTGATGATCTTAAAAAAAGAGGAATTATTAACAATATCACTAATGAAGAAAAAATTAGAAATATAAAAGATGGTGATGGTATATATATTGGTTTTGATCCTACAGCTCAATCGCTTCATTTAGGAAATTATTTTCCAATTTCTTTATTAAGAAGGTTTTTTAAAGCTGGACTTAAAACATATGCTGTTTTAGGTGGAGCAACAGGAATGATAGGTGATCCATCATTTAAAGAAAGTGAAAGAAAACTTTTGGATAAAGAAACATTAGAAAATAATAAAAAGGCTATCAAATTACAATTAGAAGCCTTTGGATTAGAAGTAATTGATAATTATGAATTTTATAAAGATATGAATATCATTGATTTTTTAAGAAATATAGGTAAGCATATTAATGTTAATTACATGTTATCAAAAGAATGTATAGGAACTCGTTTAGAAACAGGATTATCATTTACAGAATTTACATACACTTTAATGCAAGGATATGATTTTGCACATTTATTTAAAGAAAAAAATATAAAAATTCAAGCTGGTGGTTCTGATCAATGAGGAAATATTACTACTGGACTAGAATTAATTAGAAAATTTTATGGAGACAATGATGCTTTGGGAATTACATTAAATTTATTAGTTGATTCAACAGGTAAAAAGTTTGGAAAATCAGTAGGTGGAGCAATTTGATTAGATCGTTTTATGACTTCTCCATTTTCAATGTATCAATATTTGGTAAATCAAACAGATGCAGATGTGGAAAAATTATTAAAATGATATACATTTTTATCACTTGAAGAAATTGAAAAAATTATGTCATATCATAAAAATGATCCTAAGAAAAAATTAGCACAAAAAATGTTAGCATTAGAAGTAACTCAGGATATACATGGGAAATCACAAGCAAGGAATGCAAAAGAAATTACTGAAATTTTATTCGAATCTTCTAAACCTATTAGTGAAATTTCAATGGAACAATTAGAATTAATAATTAATGATTTATCTTTATTTGATAATCAAGGGAAAAAACAAAAAATAATTGATTTATTAGTTGAATCTAATATTTGTTCTTCAAAAAGAGAAGCAAGAGAAATGCT
>CASFBV010000081.1 GCA_949293065.1 uncultured Mycoplasma sp. | reverse complement strand
TCTTATTACGAAAATAACAACTAATGCAACAATTACAAGCAGAATAATACCAACTAATTTTTGAACCATTTCTAAGTTTGAAATCATTTCATCAACCACTGTTAATCTCATTGCTCTCTCAGGATTTAATAAAGATTGCTCTGTTGCTAAATATGCAGTTTTGTAAATATTATCATTACTATTTATGTCAATGTTTGAAGAATATGTATCTCCTGTTGTTCATAAATATGTAAGCTCATTTAATTTTGTTTGTAATTGTTTAGGTGACTCATTTGGAGCAGTTGTAAATAAGAAGTAACTTTCTTGTGGAGCGGCAGTATTAGATCTTTTTGCACGATCATAACCATATTGATTTACATATACTAACGCTTGTTTTTCTGTGTTAACAGTAATGTTTTCTGAATTGATTACAGGATACATATAATCAACAGTAAAATCTTGCCCCACAATTACATATTCAACACCTGCAACGTTAATTTTGTATTGATCATCAATTTTTGATAAATCATTTAAGTCAGTTGCTAGTGTGTCTGATTTATAAACTTTTTTATTATTTTTTTCTAAAAATGCTTGATTTACAATAGCTATTTTTCCTGCATTTTCTGTCATAGTTATTTGGTTATAATCTTCCCTTATTTCTGTAAATGCAGAAGTTGCATTTTGTAAGAAATAATTTGGATCAACACCAAATAGCAACATTGGATCTTTTTCTGTTGATCTTGTTTTTGAAGAAGTTGTACTTGAAACAAAAACAAAGTTTTTTAGGTATCATAATAAATCCATGTCTAATTCTAAATATAATAAATTAGTTGGGTCATAATTGATTTCTGTACTTGGCAATTGAACTCCAGAGCTTTGAAGTAAATTTCCTAATGATCCCATTATTTTAATTTTAAATACATTTAAGATATCAACTAATGAAATGGTTTTTGAAGTGAATCCTTGGTCATTAGTTATTGTTTGTGTTTTAGATTCTAAATATTTAAATCCTTCATCAGGAGACATCATATCAATTAGTCCAAATACTGAATTTAATTTATCTCCTATAACTGTAGAAGCTGATATTTTTTTAATTGAATCTAGAAAAACGTTAGTGTCATAAATGTTTTTGTAGATATAAGGCACTAAATCACCAACACCCAATATTTTTTTACTATCACTTAATGTGTTATCAACATAAAAATCATTTCAAATATCAATTAAAGATTGATCTAAATTAATTGAAGAAAGCAATGATTTCAATCCATCTAAGAAACCGGCGGGATTTGAAACAAGATCTACAATTCCGTCAAGAGAAATACTTGTTCCTGATGTTAATGCAAGAATTTGGGAGAAGTTTCTTAATTGAATTTTTAATAATTCTTTTTGTTGTTCAACTGTTGCAGCAAAATCTGGATCAATAGATCTTTTAATTCCATCTAACATGTTTGCAAATAATGGTCCCATGAAATATTGATTTGTAGAAACAACAGCATCTCTGAATACACCAACAACAACTTTAATCATTGAAGCCATAGTTAGAGCTGCTGGTGGAGTTAATCCTGCTCCAAACCCGTTATTTGCAAATGATGTATTAACTGCATTCATTAGTACATCTCAATTTCTTGCAGAAATTAAAGGACTTATTGCAATAGTTAGAGAATAAATAAGATTGTCTCTAAATCTTTCCATTCCATATTTACCACCATCTGGATTATTAACAGCATCATTAAAATCCTTAATCATATCTGAATTTGGCAATAAATATTCAAATGGAACTGAGTATTTATCAGCATAATCATTATCTCTTCTTGCTCAACCTTTATTAGAAACTACTTGCATATCATTTCCATATAAATCAAATGGAGCAAAATTCAAATTATTTGAAATGATAAAGTTGCTCAATTCATTTAATGTTTTAATACCACTTTTGTATTGTTCCATTGTAGTTCAACCCAATGGATCAGTAGTTAAATCTTTTTGAAGAACATAGTAAACTTTTGTTCCTTCATTTCGATCTCTAATTACTGTGATTCCATAAATATTGTGTAAGTCTTTTGCTCCATTTTTAGTTAATCAAATTGTTTTAGTGCTTGATGCAGTAGCATCATTTCCATTTTCATCTGTATATGTAAAGTTGTTGAATGAAATCATTGGGTTCAAATAATCTCTATTTGGAGATAAACCTGTTAATAATTGATCAACTATAGCTGGAACATAATTAATTGGAACTTGTTTTGATGTGGCATCAATATTTGAAGGTAAGTTGAAAATACTACTTGTATTAACATCTGTGTCAATCAGTTTACCAACTTCTTGTTTAATATTAATTCCATTTCAATTAATTTCATTATTTGAATTACCTAAATTAATAAATTGGTAAACATTTGTTCCATTTTCATCGTTTGAATTAACTGTTAATGTTTGTCTTAATCCCATTTTTCCAGTTATTTCTTGTAATTTTTTATAAATTTGTTGATATTTGAATGATTTTGCTTCATTTGTAATAAAGTTTTCATTTATTGATGATGTATCTGTATTTAGTTTTTCTACTGTTGCATCATTATCAAGATTTCCTGTGATTGTTAATAAATTTGACGATTCACCTTTATTATTTGTTAAATTTAAGGTCAAGTCTTCTCTGGTTAAACCAACATTAAATTCAGAATTAATAGTTTTATTAGTATTATTTCCATTTTCATCAGTTAAAAATATTTCGTTTCCTTGTTTATCAATAGATGTAACATATACTTTTTTTGTTCAGTAATGAATTGTTGTTAACTCATTAAATTTATCTAAATCATTGTTTTTTATATAATTTAAATATTCATAATAGTATCCAGTTCATTGATTTTTATCTATGTCTCCATTTTCTAAAATACCATTTAGTTTTTTTTCATTTTCAGTATAAACATATTTTGTTTTACTATAAACCAGTCATGAAGTAGGAATAGTCAATTTTTGTGAATTTAAATCAATTTTTCCTGGAATTGAAATTGGATTAGTTAAATTAAATGGATTTTTAATAGATGGGATTGATGTTTGTTTAAAGAAATTGTTGGCAGTTGTTTTGTTTTTTTGATCCTGAATATTACCATCTAAAATTCATGTTTTAGATGTATCTAAAATTCATTGATTAAGAGCATTTTTTTTGAATCCTAGCATGTCAGCAACATCACTTGAATTAATTGTTGTAAATGATGTTGGATTAGATTTGTATTTTTTATATTCATCTGAGGTTGTTGCCTTTTTCAATGAATTTTCAACATAAGCTTTTTGAGTATCATTATCAATTACAATTGCAGAAAAATTATTGTTAGCAAATAAATTTTTAGCATTTAATGATGCAGTTCATGTTTTTGTAGTACTGCTATAAGTATCTAAAAGGTCACTTATTTGTGTAATTTCATCATAAATATAGTCATTTCCTTCTTTTAAGTATGTTTGAATTTGATTGCTATTTGAATTTGTTAATGAAATTTGAACACTGGTATTACCACTTAAATCATATTGATTTAAAGCTCCAATGTTTAGATTTGTGTTCAAAATATATGATAATTCTTTAGTTTTTACATAAGTATCACTTGCTAATGTAGGAATAACATTTTTTAAATTGTAATATTCACTATCAGTATTGATGTAAATTGAATCTATTTTCCCATTGATGTTTGATGAATATACATATTCTCATTGATTATCAAGCAAATTATCTGTATTAGAGTATGTGATTTTTGTTTCTTTTTCACCATCATCTTTTGATGTTAAATAAAATGGAGTTGGAGCAACACCATACAAATCTAAATCGCTATTCATAGTAACATCTTGCAATATTGATTTAGATTTGTATGTGTTGTACTGTGTCTTATATGAATTTACAACGTCAAAAATTAATGTAATTATTCCTGAAGTTAGGAAAATTAAAATGATTAGTCCAGCTAAAATTATCTTTGATTTTGAGAATGATTTTCATACCTCTTTGAATAGTTTTTTCAT
>CASFBV010000080.1 GCA_949293065.1 uncultured Mycoplasma sp. | reverse complement strand
TCTAAGCGGGAAGCCTCCTCAGAGATGAGTATTCCCTTGAGATTCCTTGTAGACTACGAGGTTGATAGGATGGAGGTGTACGTGTAGCGATACATTTAGCTGACCATTACTAATAAATCGATAGGTTTAAAAATTTCAAAATTAATTTGATTTGATATTATTACTATTCAGTTTTGAGAGAATTATTTTAAAACAAAATGTAGAAAATATAAATCAAACTTTGGAATGTTCCAAGGTTTTTTATTCTCTTTTTAAATAAGTTCTAAAAAAAGAACTTTAAATTCCTAAAAATAGAACTTATAGTATTAAAAAATTATTTAAGTTCTAAAACTTCTTTGATATGTTTAATAAATTGAGATTTATTGAAAAGATAATTTAATTCTATTTTTTCTTTTAGTAATTCAACTATTGATTTAATACCTTCTCCATCAGCTACTCAAATGAATAAATACTCATTGTAGTTTTTAATAGAATTATAAACATCACTATAAGATCTTGCTGTTTCAGACACTTTTGAACCTTGTGTGTTATAAAAAGATGATTCGATGAAAATGCTTTTATTACTTTTGGTATTTTTGATGATTACATCAAACTTTTTTTGAGTTTATCGTCATTACAATTGATATTATTATGATTTTACATAACTGATTTTTTATTACTAAATAGATTTAATAAATAATCGAAATCTCATTTTTTTATTTTGTATATAGATGATTTACCAGAACCTTCTAAAATTATAAAATTTTGTTTTTTTAATTCTTCAAGAACATTCTTTGCTGTTTCTTCTTTTACATCTATTCCAAATTCATTAACAAATTTCATGATATTAGAACGCTTTATTTCTATTTTATTATCTATAAGGTGATTCATGATAATTAAAATCATTTGTCTTTTATTAATTTTATTTGAAAAGAGTAAATTAATAAAGGAAAATTTATTTTTATATTCCAATAACCCTTTATTTATTAAAGTAAGCATATATTCAATAAAAGGTTCGTATGTTGAATTATTATTTCTTCAATCTCTATTACAGCTATTAAGTGAAAACAAATATTCTTGATTAGTTTCTAAAATCATTTCTTCAAAAGAAATTTCTCTAAAGCAATTTAAACCAATTTTTAATAATAAATAATTTGTTATTAAACGCGATATTCTTCCATTTCCATCATTAAATGGATGGATTGTAAGAAAATCAAGAATAAATATAATTACTTTTAATATATCAGGCATTTCTTTTTCTTCATAAAACCAACTACATAATTGTTCAATCATAATAGGTGTTTCTCAGGGCTCTGCACCTTCAAAAATGATTTCATTTTTTTCATTAATAACTTTGTTATTTAATGTTTTAAATTTTCCACCTACAGAGACATATTGTGTTGTGTTTCTAAAAAGTTGATTGTGTCAAGATAGAATTTCTTTCTCAGTCAATCTTATCTCATTCGTATATTCTTTTATATAAGTTAATACTTCATTATAATTTTGAATTAACATTCTTGCATTTTTTAGTTCTAATGAATTTTTAGCACTTTGTTCACTTATTCCTTCTATTTCATTAGATGTTTTGGCAGAAATTTCGGTAGCTGATTTTGATGAGGAAATTTTTGTTGCAAGCACAATCTTTTGAGGCAACAAATCAATGTATTTATTTTGATCTTTTATTAAAACATCATACTCATTAAGTAATTCTAATATATTCTTATTTATCACATTTTTTTTATCTTTAAAAAACATAATATCACAAGAATATTTTACAAAAATACCCAGAAAATTGCTTAAAAATACCCAAAAATGAGCAAAATACCCAAAAAAACATTGATAGTTTCCAAAAATGTATGGTTCACAAAATAATGGGAACTATCAAAGAATTATTTAAGTTCTAAAACTTCTTTGATATGGTTAATAAATTGAGATTTATTGAATAGATAATTTAGTTTTATTTTCTCTTTTAGTAATTCTACTATTGATTTAATACCTTCTCCATCAGCTACCCAAACAAAAAAATAACCATTATAG
>CASFBV010000079.1 GCA_949293065.1 uncultured Mycoplasma sp. | reverse complement strand
TACTATGAACAGATGCATTGATTTTAACAACTGAAGATATTAAAAAATTAGAAGGGATGGTTAAATAATGAATGTAACAGACATTATTAAATATCCAATTTTGACAGAAAAAACTTATCAACAAATGCAAGAAAATATTTACACATTTGCGGTTGATAAAAGAGCTACAAAATTTGATATCAAAAGAGCAGTGGAATTCATTTTCCAAGTTAAAGTTGATTCAGTAAATACATTTAACGTTCCTAGAAAACCTAAAAGAGTTGGAAGATACAATGGATTTGTTGCTGGATATAAAAGAGCAATTGTTAAATTATCAGAAGGATCAATCCAAATTCTTCCTGAAGAAGGAATTGCAATAGATAAAGAATTAAAAGAACAAGATGATACAAAAGTAAAAGCAAAAGTTAAAGAAGTTTCAGAAGCAGAAAAAAAAGCAGCTGAAAAAATTAAAAAAGCTTCTGAAAAACAAAGCAAAACCTCAGAAACAAAAGTTAATGAAGAAAAATAAGGCTTAGAAGAAAACAAACAAATATTTTTAAGCAAAGGAGAAAGATATGGCAATTAAGTATTTAAAGCCGACAACTAACGGTCGTCGTAACATGACTGTCTTAGATTACAAGCAAAATTTAAGTGGCCATGAACCTGAAAAATCATTATTAGTTACTTTACACCCAAATTCAGGTAGAAACAATCAAGGTAAAATAACAACAAGACACAAAGGTTCTGGAGTTAAAAGAAAATATAGAATTATTGATTTTAAAAGAAACAAGGATGGAATTGAAGGAAAAGTTGCTTCAATTGAATATGATCCAAACAGATCTTCAAACATTTCATTAATTGTTTATGCTGATGGTGAAAAAAGATACATTATTCATCCAAAAGGTTTAGAAGTTGGTGATACAGTTATCTCAGGTCCAAATGTAGATATTAAAGTTGGAAATACATTGCCACTAGAAAATATTCCTGAAGGTACATTTATTCACAACTTAGAAATTCAACCAGGGGCGGGAGCAAAATTAGCAAGATCAGCCGGTTCATCAGCACAAATCC
Organism: uncultured Mycoplasma sp.; assembly: GCA_949293065.1. Classification (GTDB taxonomy): domain Bacteria; phylum Bacillota_I; class Bacilli_A; order Mycoplasmatales; family Metamycoplasmataceae; genus UBA710. The sequence continues at coordinate 5,020 of CASFBV010000079.1, read as the reverse complement.
TAGGGATGGATGAATCTAAAAAATATGTAATCGTAAGATTAAAATCAGGTGAAGTTAGAAAATTCTTACCAAAAGCTAGAGCCACAATTGGTGTTGTAGGAAATGAAGAACATTCATTAGTTAATATTGGTAAGGCAGGAAGAAATCGTCACAAAGGAATTAGACCAACAGTTAGAGGATCAGTTATGAACCCTATCGATCACCCACATGGGGGAGGGGAAGGTAGACAACCTATCGGACGTAAAAGTCCAATGACACTTTGAGGTAAAAAAGCTCTTGGTGTTAAAACTAGAGATACTAAAAAATCATCTAATAAATTGATTATAAGAAGACGGAAAGGAGCAGAAAAATAATGGCAAGATCACTTAAAAAAGGTCCATTTGCAGACGAACATTTATTAAAAAAAGTTGAAGCTATTAATTCGAAAGCAGCTCCAAAAAAACCGATCAAAACATGATCAAGACGTTCTACAATTTTCCCTGAATTTGTAGGTCTAACATTCCAAGTACATAATGGTAGAAAATTTATTGATGTTTATGTAACAGATGACATGGTAGGTCACAAGTTAGGTGAATTCTCACCTACAAGAACTTACACAGGTCATGGTGCTGATAAAGGAAAGAAAAAATAATTTATGAAAACACAAGCTATTGCACAATTAAAATTACAAAGAATATCAGCACAGAAAGCAAGATTAGTTGCTGACTTAATTAGAAATAAAAAAACATCAGAAGCTCTATCAATATTAAAAAACTCAAATAAAAAAGCTGCAAGATTATTACTTAAATTATTAGAATCAGCTATTGCAAATGCTGTAAACAATAATGGAATGAATGTTGATAAATTATATTTAGCAGAAGTGCTAATAAATGAAGGGCCAACATTAAAAAGATTTCAACCAAGAGCTCAAGGAAGAGCATACTCAATTTTCAAAAGAACATCTCATATGGTAATTAAATTACAAGAACAAGAATAAAGGAAGGTATTTATGGGACAAAAAGTTAATCCAAATGGTTTCCGTTATGGAATCACAAAAGAACGTAATACAGTTTGATTTGCTGATAAAAAAGATTTTCCTAAACTTTTATTAGAAGATCAAAAAATCTATCAATACCTTGATAAATTTACTAGAGAATATGAGATTGGAAAAGTTGAAATCAAAAGATTACAAAATGGGAAAGTAACTGTATTTATTCATACAGCAAAACCTGGAGTAGTTTTAGGTCAAGATGGTGCTAATGTTAAAAAATTAACAAAAGATATTCAAGTATTTACAAGAAACAAAAAACTTGATTTAAACATTGAAGTGGTAACAATTGAAAAACCAGCTCTAAGTGCAAAATTATTAGCAGAAGATATTGCTATTAAATTAGAAAATCGTGGTTCTTTTAGAAATGCTCAAAAACAAGTTATTAGAGAAGCTATGAAAGCAGGAGCAGCAGGAATTAAAACAAAAGTTAGTGGTCGTCTAAATGGTGTTGATATGGCTAGATCTGAAGGATATTCAGAAGGTGAAATGAAATTACATACACTAAGACAAAATGTTGATTATGCAACTGCAACAGCAAGAACAACTTATGGTGCAATTGGTGTTAAAGTTTGATTATCACTTGGCGATGTGAAAGAAGGTAAATAATGTTACAACCAAAAAGAACAAAACACCGTAAGTCATTTAAAATCTACCATGACAAAGGAAAAGCATTTAGAGGAAATAAAGTCTCATTTGGTGAATTTGGTTTACAAGCTAAATCATCAGCATGAGTTACAGCAAGACAAATAGAAGCAGCAAGGATTGCTATCACAAGAAAAATGGGTCGTGAAGGTCAAGTTATAATTAGAATTTTCCCTCACTTATCATTAACATCAAAACCAATTGGTGTTCGTATGGGGAAAGGGAAAGGTAACCCAGAAAAATGAGTTGCTGTTGTTAAAGAAAATACAATGATGTTTGAAGTAAAAGGTGTAAGTGAAGAAATTGCTAAAGAAGCTTTGAGATTAGGTGGACATAAATTACCAGTTAAAGTAAAAATCTTATCAAGAGCAGAATCAATGGCAGAAGGTGGTAAATAATGAAATTCAAAGATATTGAAAATAAATCACTTGCAGAACTTAATGAATTATTAAATGATTTAAGAGCTGAGTCATTTACACTAGGATGAAAAAATAAAACACAGCAACAAGATCAAACACACAAAATTAAATTAGTTAGAAGAGATATTGCAAGAGTTCTAACAGCAATTAAACAAATTGAAATGAAAGAACAAGCAAATGCTCAACAAACAAATGGTTCATCAAATAAAGCTACAAAATCTAAAACAACAAAATCAAAAGATAAAAAAATAAAAAGTAAAGAAGGAGATAAATAATGGAACAACAAGTTAGACCAAATAACCGTAAATCATTAAATGGCCGTGTTGTTTCTACAAAAAATTCAAAAACAATTATTGTTGCAGTTGATATTTATGTAAAACACCCTCTTTACGGTAAACGTTTTAGAAAAACTAAAAAATTTGCAGCTCATGATGAAAAAGAAGAAGCAAAAGTTGGAGATATTGTTAAAATCACTTCAACAAGACCATATTCAAAAACAAAAACATTCCGTTTGGAAAAAATTAGAGAACATGTGAAAGAAGGTAACTAATGGTTTTAGAACAGACAAGATTAGTTGTAGCTGATAATTCAGGTGCAAAAGAAGTTGGTTTAATTAGAAACATTGGAGGTTCTGTTAAAAAAACTTCAAACATTGGTGATGTAATTGTATGTTCAGTTAAAAAAGCATTACCAAGCGGAATGGTAAAAGAAGGTCAAGTAGTAAAAGCTGTTATTGTTCGTTCAAAATATGGTGTAAAAAGAAAAGATGGTTCTCACATTAAATTTGATGATAATGCAGTAATTATTATTAAAGATGATGGAACACCAAGAGGAACAAGGGTTTTTGGTCCAGTAGCTCGTGAACTTAGAGAAAAAGGATATTTAAAAATTGTTTCTCTAGCACCAGAGGTTATTTAAGAAAGAGGTAATTATGAAATTAAGAAAAAATGATGAAGTAGTAATTATTTCTGGATCAGAAAAAGGTAAAACAGGTTTTATTACAAAAATTGATAAAAAAAGAAATGTAGTTTATGTTAAAGATGTTAACATGGTTACAAAACACAACAAACCTTCTCAAAGAAATACAGAAGGATCTGTTGAACAAAAAGAGGCTCCAATTCATATTTCAAATGTTGCTTTAAAATCAAAAGAATCTAAAAAAGGTTCTCCAGTTCCAACAAGAGTTGGATACAAAATTGAAAAAAATAAAAAAGTTAGAATTGAAAAAAAATCAGGAAAGGAAATTTAACATATGAAATCATCATTACAGGTTAAATATGAAAAAGAAATTGTTCCTGCATTAATTAAACAATTCAACTACACTTCAGTTATGCAAGTTCCAAGAATTGAAAAAATTGTTGTAAACATGACTGCAGGAAAAGAAGTTTCAAATTCAAAAGCTGTTGAAGAAGTTCAAAATGAATTAGCTCTTATTACAGGACAAAAACCTTTAACAGTTATTGCTAAAAAATCTAATGCTTCTTTCAAATTACGTGAAGGAATGTCAATGGGTGGAAAAGTAACAATGAGAAGAGACAGAATGTGAACATTTCTAAATGAATTAATCAATGTTTCTATTCCACGTATTCGTGATTTTAGAGGAGTAAATCCTAAAGCATTTGATGGAAGAGGGAATTATGCATTAGGTGTTAAAGAACAAATCATTTTCCCAGAAATATCATTTGATAAAATTAGAAAAATTAAAGGTTTAGATGTAATTATTGTTACAACAGCAAAATCAGATCAAGAAGCATTTGAATTATTAAAACTACTAGGTATGCCTTTTGCTAAGGCACAAAAATAATAGATAATAAAAGAGGAAAATTATGGCAAAAAAATCATTAAAAGTAAAAGCAGAAAAACATCCTAAATTTTCTACAAGAAAATATACAAGATGTCAATTATGTGGTCGTCCACATGCGGTATTAAGAAAATTTGAAATTTGCAGGATATGTTTTAGAAAACTAGCACATGAAGGAAAAATTCCTGGTGTTAAGAAAGCGAGTTGATAATTATGGCATTTATTAATGATCCAATTTCAGATATGATTGTTCGTATCAAAAATGCAAACGCTAGAAAACATAAAACAGTTTCAATGCCACATTCAAAATTAAAAATGAAAATATTATCTATTATTAAAGAAGAAGGATACATTTCAAAATTTGAAGAAGTAGTTTTAGAAAATAACAAAAAAGAAATTGTTGTAACTTTAAAATACAAAGGTAATGAAAGAGTTATTACAGACATTAAAAGAATTTCAAAACCTGGTTTAAGAGTTTATGTTCCTGTTGAAGATGTTCCAACAGTTCAATCAGGATTTGGTGTTGCAATTATTTCAACATCAAAAGGTCTTTTAACAGATAAAGAAGCTAGAAAGGAAAATGTTGGCGGTGAAGTAATCGCTTACATTTGATAAGGAGGTATTAATGTCAAGAGTTGGTAATCGTATTCTTACAATACCTTCAGGTGTTACAATTGAAAACAATCAAAATTTAGTGACAATTAAAGGACCAAAAGGTGAACTTAAAAAACAATTTTCTCCATTAATTTCAATTAATGTAGAAGATGGAAAAGTAACAACAGTTAGAGCTAATGAGGAAAAACATACAAAACAATTGCATGGTACAACAAATTCATTATTAGCTGGAATGCTAAAAGGTGTTTCTGAAGGATTTTCAAGAAAATTATTAATTAAAGGTGTTGGTTATAAAGCAACATTAATGGGTACAAAAATTGAAATTTATGCAGGTTATTCACATCCATGTTTAATTGATATTCCATCAGATTTAAAAATCGAAGTTCCAAAACCAACAGAAATTGTTGTTAATGGAATTGATAAACAAAAAGTTGGTGAATTTGCAGCAGTTCTTAGAAAAGTAAGAAAACCAAATGTATATTCAGGTAATGGTATTATGTATGATGATGAAGT
>CASFBV010000078.1 GCA_949293065.1 uncultured Mycoplasma sp. | reverse complement strand
CAAATTGATGGGAAAATTCCTACATTTTTACTAACAGTTAATGATAAAGAAGCTTTACATTTCACATATAAAAGATATTTAGAAAACCAACTAAGAGAAAACTTCGATTTTTCTGGAACTCCTATAAATTTAATTTTTAAAAATAAAAATGAAAGATAAAATAAGATATCAAAAAACTTTAGCCAAATTGCTAATTTTTTTTTATTGCTTAAATTTAGTTATTCTTTAATATTTCTTTGATAGTTTCCATTATTTTGTGAACCACACATTTTTGGAAACTATCAATAAAAATCAAATATAGACTTAGTACATTTTTTTAATTTTGTTAATATAATCAAAAATTTCTTTTACATTTTCATTTCCAGAATAATCAAGAGCAACTAAATAACCATCTTGGATATAAGTTTTAATTGAGCTATTAGCTTCATAATTTATGATTGATTCTAATATTTTTGCATCTTTAAATTTTGGTTCTTCAATATATTCACCTATTGTTAGTGGACGATAAAAATCATCAAAGTTATTAATAAATGTGTAGTAAATATTAAGAAATAGTTTTTTAGGAATATAGTCATCATAGTCAACAGGAACTTCATACCCGCTTTCAAAAATATATATTGTTTTATTAACAATTTTGTATGTAAGAACTTCAATGGTTGATATTGATATATCATCAATAATATTTGTTTCTTTTAACTTATAAAAAGGATCAACATCAACTCTATAAAGATCTGTTTTTATAATTTGACTTAATATGTAAAAAATATTTCCTGGTTCATATTCTCTTTTCAAATCTAAAATTCTTTGAATAATAACATTATCATTAACACTTTGAATAAAAGGAATTGCATAAGCATATTTCATATTTTTGTATTCATACTCAATGTTTTTAGATACAATCGACATATAACTTGATAATAAATCATTTAATGTTCTGTCCGGTTCATTGACGAAATCAATCATTATTTTTTTAACTGAATTGTATAATCATGTATTTGATGTTCCAATGTAATCATTAGATAAAAATGTTTTAATTTTGAAATATTTATCTTCATCTAAAACATTTGAGTTATTTGCATAAAATTCATTTAAATACCTTTCTTGCATCAATGGTGTAAATATCATTCTAAATTGAACTTCATCATTCCTATTTCATGAAAATTGATTATCAAATTCTTTGTTTTCAAGTCTATTATCATTTTTAAAAAATTTTTTAAAATAGTGTTGTTTCTTAAATGAGAATTCCAAATTTGAACAATCCTTCATGAACATATATTTTTTATCTTGAATTTCTACAGAATATGCTGGGTGTTGATAGTGAGCATAAATTGTTCTTCTTGATTTACCTGCACCAATAGTTATTGAACCTGAATAGGTTTTCACGGTTTTAACGTGATTTTGAGATGAAGCTGAAATTATAATTTTATTTTTTTTAACTATTCCTCATGAAGAATTTCACGGATTTGTTTCATTATTAATTTTTAAATCAAATATTGAATAACCATTCAACATTTTAACAATATCATTTGTTATGGGTCCAATTTTTTTATATTCAAGTAATGATTCCAATTTTTCAAAATGACGATCAAACTCATATGAAAGTGAAATCTCTTTATGGATACGTATTTTTTCTTTTACTTTTTCATTGAAACTTTTTTTTGCGTTTTGTTTTTGATTTGATGATTTACTTCACTTTGGTTTAATTCATACAAGTGCAATCCCAAGTGTGATAAGTATAATGAATAGTCACAACAATATTTTTAAACCATGAGATTTTGAAATTGATGCATAAGAATTTTTTTGTTTTAAATATTCTTTCTCAATTTCATTATATTTTTTAAATATTTCACTTTCAAATCATTTTTTTACAAAATCAGATTCAAGTGAATCTATTTTATTTTTGAACTTACTATTGAAATAATTTTTGTTTTTTGTATAATTCATATATTATGAAAATTTTAATTGATATTTATAAAAACTGAAAAAAATCAATTATATTTAATTTATTGTTTTTATTAATTTGAATAATTTTATTTATTGTTTTTTGATGTATTTCATTATCATTAAATTCTGTTACAAATGATGAAATTTATATAGGTGGAATTTGATTATTATACATATTTATTATAGCAACAACCTTGTTTGTTGCTGTTGATGGAAAAATGTATGGTTATAAAAAATATAAAGAATACTTTTT
>CASFBV010000077.1 GCA_949293065.1 uncultured Mycoplasma sp. | reverse complement strand
TTATTATGGGTTAAATTAATTTTACAAGGACAACCAGGGAGAAATTCCTGGTTTTTTATTATTGGTATTTATTTTGGTAACTTTTTATCAAAAATTTTGACCCATTTTACTCGTTTTTTTTTTTTTTTGTAAAATAAGAACTTGTACATACAAAAATTATTGAAAAATTAAAGGAAAATTATGTCAGAACAAGAACAAAATCAAAAATCTATTGAAGAATTAGAGCAAGAGTTGCAAAGAAAAAAATTAGAAGCGCAAATTGCAGAAGCAGATAGATCAATCAAGGGAGAATCTACATCTGTAAAAAATAGTGCGCTAGCTCATAAGTTACATTCTATGAAAATTTGATCAATTGTGTCATTTGTAGGAATATTTTTTATAATAGGAATTATACCTGCTGTTGTTTTATGAATAGTTTATTCTATTCAAATTCTTACAACAGATTGAAAACTTAAAGAAGTAAATGACAATAAGTTAGTGTGAGGCCTTGTAACACTTTTACTTTTAGGAGTTATTGGATCACTTATCTTTGCTTGCATAAATGAACCAAAATATAGATAAATTAAAAACCTTCAATTGAAGGTTTTTTTAAACTTTTAAGCTATCTAAATTCAAAAAATTCTCAACTTTTTCCAAAAAAAAAAAAAAAACAAGTAGTGCTAAAATAAACTATTACAAACTACATTAAAAAGGAGAAATAATATGAATATTTTAATTACAGGAGCTACATCTGGTTTAGGAAAACAATTTGCTTATGTTTGTGCAGAAAACAAAAATAATCTAATTGTTTGTGGAAGAGATCAAGAAAAACTTAACTCATTAAAAAATGAATTAGTAGAAAAGTATGAAATTAAAGTTTGAACAATCAAAGCAAATCTTTTTGATGAAAATGCTTCGGATATCATTTTTAATGAAGCTAAAAAATTAAATATTTCAATTGATGCTCTTATAAATAATGCAGGAATGGGTGGTCAAGGAGCTTTCATTGATCGAAATATACAAGATGAAATAAATATGATTAATTTAAACATTATTTCTGTTGTTAAATTAACTCATTTATTTTTAAAAGAATTTGTAAAAAATAATAATGGAAAAATATTAAACGTTTCATCGACAGCCGCTTTATGTCCTGGCCCATTACAAGCAATTTACTTTGCTTCAAAAGCTTTCATTACATCCTTTTCTAATTCTTTATACCAAGAAGTTCGCAATACTAATGTAACAGTTACAACATTAATGCCTGGAGCTCTAAACACTAATTTTGCAAAAAATGCCAATTTAGAAAAAACAAAATTATTTAAAAAATCAAAAGATCCATATAAAGCCGCTAAAAAATTAAATGTCTTAGCAAGTCTTTCTTTTGGTCAAAAAATGACAATGAAATTGATTTCTATTACACCTAAAAAAATTGTTCTTAAACAAATTTACAAAATGCAAGAAATTAAATAATTATTCCCAAGCTTTATACTTCCAAAATTCTTTATATTTTAAATATTTAGAAGAAGATGTATCTTTTCACTAAATTGACAAACTTGTAAGTTTTTTATTACTTGAATTATAGCAAGTAACATTCCCTTTATTATCCTTTAAGAATTTATATGTAAGATATTTTTCTGGGGGAAAAATTGACTCATTCTGATTTGTTATTCTTGAACTAATATTTGAAGAACTTGTGCTTTTTACAACATTATTTTCTTTAATAACTTCTTTATTTCCATCATTTTCAATTGATAAATCTAGTTCTGTTCAATCAATTCCATTTGAGTTATTTTGAATTCCATTTAATGATAATATTGAATTTTCAAAAGTTAAAATATCATTTGAAGAAGTACTTACATATCATCAACCGACTTCATTTGTTCTAATAACTTGCTTTGGTGTTCCGCTTGGGGTAATTTTTACTTTAGCTTGTGATGATTCAACAAAATCTCTGTAAGGATATGATATTTTTCCTGTTCGTTCATTTACTGCTAAAACAATAGTTGTACCTCTTTCATAGCTATCTATTGTTCCTTCTAAATTTCAATTTTAACCTTGTCTGGGTTAGAATTAGTTTTATTTATTCAATCCATAACTTGCGGATTAAAAAGGCGTTCTCCATAAAATAAAGTTACAATTAAACTACCATTACTTACAACAAAATTCGAATTATCATTATTGCTTTGACTTCATTATTACTACAACTAATAACTAAAGGGGCTACCACAATTAGTAAAGATATACAAAAAAAAGGGGGGTGATTAATGCTCTTTTTAAGATTTTGTTTATAATAATTTAATTTTACATTATCTTATTAAAATGCTAAAATAAAAATATATGGCTAAGATATCTAAAAAGCAAGCAAAAGATAAAATTGATCAATTAGAATCAATTGATGAATTTGATGAGGTTGAACTTTCTAATAAGAAAACAAAACTAATATTTGTAGAACAAAGAAGAATAATATGAAAAAATCAAATTTTGAAGAAATAGTTCTT
>CASFBV010000076.1 GCA_949293065.1 uncultured Mycoplasma sp. | reverse complement strand
GTAATAAAATATAATAAAAATATTATTAACAAGGAGCAGCTATGAAATTTGCATTGGCATCTGATCACGCAGGATTTCAGTTAAAAGAAGAAATAAAAAAATATTTAGAATCATTAGGACATACAGTAATTGATTTTGGTTGTTTTAATGAAGAAGGATGTGATTTACCTGATTTTATCTATCCAGCTTCATTAGCTTTAAGTAATAAGGAAGTAGATCGAGCTATTTTTGTAGATGGTGTTGGTTATGGTTCAGCTATGATAGCTAATAAAATTTATGGAGTTTATGCAGCTGTGGCTCAAGATCCTTTTGTTGCAGGTTTGGCTCGTTCTCATTCAAACACTAACGCTTTATGCTTGGGTGGAAAAGTAATAGGTTCTGCAATTGCTATGGAAATTGTCAAAACTTGATTAAATACAGAGTATTTAAAAGATAACAAAAGATATACTACAAGAGTTGATAAAGTTATAGAAATTAATAATAAACATTTGAAGAAATAATTTTAAAACTTATACTTCTAAGGATGAATAATGGAACAAAATAATTTTCAATTTTTAGATTTAGAGAACAAAATAAATCCTAGAACACAACTAAATCAAAGTTCATATAAAAAATATTCAAAAATTTTGAACAATCTTTTAGGTATTAATAATCGTGGAGACTATGCCGTATTTACAAAACTAAATTCGTTAAATATCGATTTATTAAAAATCATTAAACCAGAAAAAATTGAAACTATTTTTAATAAGGATAAATTTAAAATAAAAATCGAAAAAGCATATTTATCAAATTCACAAAAAACAAAACAAGACATTGATTTAGATTCATTAGAGGCAACTTATCTTACAAAATGAAAAAGATATATTAAACAAGTTAATGAAACATATCAACAAACAAGCATTTGGCCTCTTTTTATTGGGACATATTTTTTAAAAGGGAGATTAGGAGATAAAACTATTTATGCTCCTTTGGTTTTAAAAGAAGTTGAAATTATCATTGAAGATAATGAAGTTTTTTTAATAGAAAGAAATGCTTCAGTTTCTTTAAATGAAAAATTAATTTTTTTAATTGAAGAATTTCAAGGAACAATTATTCCTAATATTAAAAATGATGTTGATAAGGCTTGTTTATATGATGTTATAAGAGAATTAAATTTGTATTTAAAAAATTCAATTAATTTTGAATTTGTAAGCAATGAAGAAAAATTCACTGAATTAAGAATGCAAGATATAAAAAATGAAAAAATAGTAAGAACAAGTGGTATTGTTCTACTGTTTGCTCAACCTACAGGTGGTGTGTTAAGAAATGCAGTTATAGATTTAATTAAAGAAAATAAAATGGATAAAATAATTAAAGTAAATGCAAATGAAGTATTAACATCAAGCGATGAATCAATTAAAAATATTGTTTATAAACCATGCAAAATAGCAAGAATATGTCCTACAGACCCTTCTCAAGAAAATGCTATTATTTCAGCTTTAAATCGAAACACAATTATTATTGGACCACCAGGAACTGGTAAATCACAAACCATTTCTAACATTCTTGCAAACATTTTATTGAACAATAAAAAAGCTTTATTTATTTCACAAAAGAGAGTTGCCCTTGAAGTTGTTCTTGAAAGAATGAAATCGCTTCAGTATTTCACTTTACAATTAGTTGATACAAAATCAAGATCTTCAGCAAATGAAAAACAAGAATTTTATAAATATATGAGTAACTTCTTAGATCTTATGCGTAAAGCAAGTGATAGTTATAGATCAATAAGTGATGAATTAAAACCTTTGGTTTCGTATGAGCAACTAATGTATTGAATTTCAAAAAATAATCAAAATATAGAACAAGAAGATGTAGATTTATTTTCAGAATTAAAAAGAGAGAAAGTTATAATAGATGATAATTTTGGAAAAATTCTTAAAAATGAATTTAGTTCATTCAAAAAAATATCAAAATTTGACGATATCCCAAATATTATTTCTTTAAATGAAAGGAAAATCAAATCATTTGCTGAAAAGCTTAATGTTGAACCAAAATTTAATTTTCTAGGAATTAAAATATTTGATAAATCTTTTACAAAATTATTTAAAGAATATATTAATCTAAAAAATATTATGAAAAAATACAATATCAATAACGAAATGATATTGAAATTGAAAGATTATCAAAATCTTTATAAACTAAATGAAATAAACAAATCATATAAATTACATCAAAATGAATTACCTAAAACAAACAAGTTTGTTTCTGAAGAAAGAAAAATTGTAGAAATCTGTGCCGCTAGAGCAAGAAAAATTTTCCCCGACATCAAAACAAAAGATCCACAATGATTTAAAAAATTTTCAGGAAGAATTTCAAGAGAATTCACAGCTCCACCTAAATTCATTTCATTGTTTAAAAATGAACTTAAGCAATTATTTAACATTTATGTTTCAACACCAGAAGCACTTTCTTCATTTATAGATTTTAAAAAAGATAAATTTGACTATGTTATATTCGATGAAGCATCGCAAATATTTTTAGAAAAAGCAATACCATATATGTCAATTGCTGATAAAGTCATTATAGCTGGTGACGATCAACAAATGCAACCTTCTAATTGATTTGGTCATAGATCAGATGTTGATGATGATGAAAAAGAAGAAGAAAATATCGATTCATTGTTAACATATGCAATTGAAAATGGAATTCAGCAAGAAATGTTGGAATTAAATTATCGTTCATCTGCTGCAACCCTTACAACATTTTCGTCTAAAGAATTTTATAAAAATAATTTAAAAACTTTGGACAATAATAAACCAATTCATAAACCTATAGAAATAATAAATGTTCGTGGTAAATGAGAAAACAAGCAAAATAAAATTGAGGCTCAAAAAGTTATTGAAATATTAAAAGAAAATATAAACAAATATAAAAGAATTATTTTGCTAACTTTGAACAAGCAACAAATGGAACTTATAAATATTATGCTTTCTGTTTATGAGCCAGAAATTTATAACAAAGTAATTGATGGAGAAATAATTTTAAAAAATCTTGAAAATATTCAAGGTGATGAAGCCGACTTGGTTATAGTATCAATAGCATATACAAAGGATACCGCACTTGGAGCAACATATGTTGGTCGTCCAGGAGGAAGAAACGCATTAAATGTTGCAATAACAAGAGCAAGAGATAAAATGATTGTTATTAAATCAATTAGATCAGATGAAATTCAAACAAAAGGAGAAATGAATGAAAGTTTAAGGACATTCAAAAATTGAATTGAATTTTTAGAACTTAATGAAGAAGATCAAAAAACATATTCATTAGTAGATGATAAAGAAAATATCAATAGTATTGAATCTTCATTTGAATACGATGTTATTGAATGACTAAAAACAAAAACATTTAATAAAGAAATGAAATTAGCATATCAATACCCAATAGGTTCATATAGAATAGATGTTACATTGTTAGATTTAAATACTGATAAATTTATTTTAGGAATTGAGGTAGACGGATTCTTATATCACTCAACAATTAGACAAAGATATAATGACTTGGTAAGACAAAACTTTATTGAAGCAAAAGGATATCCTATATTAAGAATTAGCGAATTATTATGAAAAACAGATAAAGAAAAAGTTTATTCATTAATAAAAAAACATATTGAAAATATATAATTTTAAAATTGATTTTTATTTGAAATAGATTTTTTTATTTTAAAAAATATTTGATTTTTATTTTTTTTATTTTTTTCATCATCAAAACCATTAGAACTATTTAAATTAAATTTAAATTTGTCATATATAGAAATTAATGGAACGATAATAATTGAAGCTAATGGGATTGTTACACAAGATTTAATAACAATTCCAAACAAAGTTAATGGATATTGTCTTTCAAAATTAATATGTTTTGAATAAAATCTTTTCATATATTCCAAATATGCATAAGGTCCTCACAATCATCTAGATAAAATAATGATCACAACCACCAGTGCCATTGAGTGCAATCACTTAATATATTTTCAATCATTTTTTACATAAAATAAAATTAAACATAAAATTGAAAAGCAAAATATAACAAAACAAAAAATAGAAACTAAAATATAAACAGCAAATGGAATAACTTTTGATTGAGATACTCCTTCATATCTGAATTTGCCATCAAAAAATTGAATAAAGAAAATTATCAAAACCGAGGTAATTGAAATAATTAATATTAATAAAGAAAATATAATTGTAATTTTATTTTTCTCTTTATATGTTTTTCAAAACAGCCAGGACAATAAACTGACAATTGGAGGAATAATTGCATACTCAATCATTCAGTAAGCAATTCCTGTTGTAAAAAATGTAAAAACAGTATCACATAATAATGAAAATAAAGGTCCTTTAAATGGTCCGAATATAATTCCATTTATAATCCAGAAAAGAATTTCAATACTGAAATTTAAAGGACCTTTAAAAATTAAGGATGATACAAATTTTAAAACTGAATAAATACCTAAAAGGACAGCCATAAAAGCTATTTGCTTGATATTAAATTTAAAAACAGAAAATGTTGTTTTATTTGTATTACACCCCTTTAATTTTCATCTTTCTTAGATAATTCTTTAATTTGTTTTTTTAATGCTGATATTTCAGATTTTAATTTTTTATTATTCTCAACCAATTCTTCATTTTGCAATTTAATTTCTTCTAATTCTTTTTCAAAAGAATCTATGTCTTTTGAAATTGAATCTAAAAAACTATCAACACCTGATGGACTATATCCATTAATGACTGATTCAAATTTTTTATCTAATATTTTTTT
>CASFBV010000075.1 GCA_949293065.1 uncultured Mycoplasma sp. | reverse complement strand
TGATGGAACATTTCAAAATGCTTATTGCGAAAGTGAACAACAAGCATTGACATTATATGCAAATAATTGAGGACACTTTTGAAATTCATATCTTCATCAAAAATTAACCCCCCCCAATTCGGTTCAAAGACTAGAATATATGTTTGATGGTCAAGAATTAGAAATTCGTGGAGAAGATATAAATATGTTGATACAGCTTTAGAAAAACTTGATGCAATTATAAAAAGAGATTTAATTGCTTACCATGGAGTAGAATATCAAGAAATTGAATTTTGAGATCAACTAAAAAATAACATAACTCAAAATAATGATGGATCATATGATTATTCAAAATGTGTTGGTCAAACAATTACTTCTTATGGTTGAATATCTACATCAATAGATAGAAATTATGCTGAACCATTTGTTGATGGTGAAGATTGAACTGACAATAATATTCCTAAACCTCCACTTAAGGAGCCGGCATTATTTATTATAAAAATTCCAAAAGGATATCATGGTGCAGCTTATATTCAAGGATTTAATTTAGCGGGTGAAGTTAATAAAGAATTTCAAGTATTGATTAAAAGAAATAGTAAATTAAAAATCACTAATTGATATAAAAATGATGTTGGAGTTAATTATTTTGAATTGGATTTAATATCTTAATTAGTTTTGATTACATCTTTTTCTAATGATTATTGAATTAATGTTAATTTTGTGTAAAAAGTAAATTAAAGCACAACAGAACTGACTTATAATCATGATTCAAAAGAAAAATCATTTTATTTCTTGTATTAGCAATGATCAAAAGATTTTATTTGTAGGCAATATTGTGCTAATAAATGAATAAAATCAAGCACTAACAAAAGAACCGGAATCAACATATGAAGATCTTGAGAAATTATTAAAACATCATTTACAAATTAATATTAATCAAAAAATAATTAAGCTTAATAAAAATATACTGAACATTATTCCAAGAAAAAAATCACCCTTATTTTTAGATTTAAATAATGTAGTAATTTTTAATGAGAAAAACACAATAGTGAATAATGTGTATAAAAATATAATTAACATAATAACTAAAGAAAAAATATCTAAATCAACACTTGGAGATATGTTTTTATTATGATTTGAGATTGCTGCTATTATAGAAGCAAAAATAATTAGAAAAAAATATATAGATTCTATGAGAATAAATTTAAACATTTCTACCTTTTTGTTATCGAATCTTTTCATATTATCATTCCTTAAATAATTTTGACTTTAACCTTATATACTAAAATATCAACATCTTTTCATGATTCTAGTCCTATCTGAGAAAAAGTTGAATCAATATCTCATTCTAAATTTAAATCATTTAATCCTTTTTTAATAGCAAAATAAATTTCATGTTCACCCTTAGAATATCTATCCTCTAATTTATCAACTCAAACTTTATTTTGATTTAATAAATCAAATTCAACAGAACTGTTTTGATTCATTATTTTATCGTTTTTTAATAAGAAAAATTCAGCATTTCTCGAAACACCTTTTTGTTCGTCTCAAAGTCATATTGCATTATCATCATTTGCTCCACCTTTAATATGTAAGTGGTTATATATATCGTTGTCAAATTGTCAATTTGGTAATGATTTTAGATAAGCAATTATTTGAGAATATCATTGGTTGTCATTTGCTTTTATTGTTATTGGAGAATTTTGTAAATCAATAGTTGTTGAAATATAATCATTAATTTTGAATGAAATTGTTATAGAACCTTTATATAAAAATGATTTTTTTTTAGCAACTAATTTAACTGAACCAATTCTTGAAGTTTTATCAAAATTAAAATCACTATATTCTATTTGGTCAAAACTTAAAGAACTATAATATTTTTTTAATAAATTTGTAATTTCATTTTTAAAATCTTTTTCATTTTTAATGTTGTCAATATATAAATTTAATATTTTATTACTTGTATATTTTACATTGCTATAATCTTCATACAATGCATTTTGTAAGTCAATTTTATTAAAGTTTTTATTTACTAAAATTTGTGCCTTAGAATTTATTATTTCTGAATCATTAATTGTAGAACATATTTCACTAGCTTTAATCACATTATTTTTTTCTAAATTTGCATTTCTTTCAAAAAAATCATAAGCATATAGCGATGGAAGAACTATAGCATTAGTATCAAACATAGTCATTGATGAATTGTTATTAATATCTTTAAAATTAGAAATATATTCACCTAAACTTTCATAAGGTAATGAATGTTTTATTCCTTCTTTGGTTGTTCAAGATAATCTTC
>CASFBV010000074.1 GCA_949293065.1 uncultured Mycoplasma sp. | reverse complement strand
TATTACTCAAATAAAAGTACAAGAAGCTAAATTATCTATTGACCATGGCGCTGATGAAATTGACATGGTTATTAACATAGGGAGATTTAAAGATGGTCAATATGATTATGTCCTAAATGAAATTAAAAAAGTAAAAGAAGCATGTGGAAATAAAGTTCTAAAAGTTATTATTGAAACGGCTTTATTAAAGGATTGAGAAATTGAAAAAGCAACTGAAATTGTTTTAGCTTCAGGAGCAGATTTTATTAAGACATCTACAGGATTTTCGTATCGTGGAGCTGATAAAAAAGATATTGAAATCTTTAAGAAAATTATTGGTAAAAAACCACTTAAAATTAAAGCAGCAGGCGGAATCAAATCAATGGACGATATAAAAATGTATGTAGATATGGGTGTAGAAAGATTTGGAACATCGTCTTCTGTAGCAATTTTTACTGGAAAAACTAAAAAAGATAATAGTTATTAGATATTTTAATTTAAAATATCTATATTATGAAAGAAGCATTCAAAAAATTTTGTAAAGAAATAAATTTTGAAATTAATTTTGAACTTGAAGAATCAATAATAAATGATGTAAGTTTAATTGAAAAAAAAGATATTTCTAATAACAAAATAAAACAAATAACTAATTTTGATGTTTCTTTTTTTTCCATCCCAACAAAAGATCAATTAAATGAATTTATTAAAAAATCAATCAAATTTTTTAATCCCACAGAAGTTAATTTTCAATTTAATTTTTTAAATAAAAATTATTCAAACGAAAGAATATATCAAGTATTACAAGTTGGATCTAATTTTTTATTTAAAAAAGATTTAAACAATTATTTTTCAATAGAAAATATAAACTATGATTTGGAACAAAATAGTGCAACAATTTGATTTAATTCATTAATCCAACATAATCTTTTTGAAAATGAAATAAATATTAATCAAATTGTCAAATTATTTAGTATTGATGATTTAAAAATAAATATCATTAACAAAAGTAATCATAATTTTGAAGAACTTGCTAAGCAAGAAGAATTAAATAATAAAAAAGATTTTGAATTATTAAAATCAATGAAAAAAACAGAAATATTGGGACCAAAACAAAATAATAATTATCTTAATAAAAATTCAAATAAAAAATATTTTAAAACTTCACTAACTGATTTTTATGGGATTAATGAACAATTTTTATTAGTTGAAGGTAAAGTGTTTTCTATTGAAAAAAATATTACAAAGACAGGAATGATTGTTACCTCGATTTTAATCACTGATGAAAAAGAAGCGATATTGGCTAAATATTTTACAAGAGAAGGAAATGAAGACAAATATAACTGAATTCAAAACGGAATGAAACTTTCTATTTTTGGAGAAAAAAAACAAGAATTTAACTCTTCATCTTATTTTTTACAAGTAAATAAAATTGATGAAATCAAAGAAGAAAAATTTGTTGATGATGCAAAAGAAAAAAGAATTGAATTAAGCGCAAGAACTTCAATGTCTGCAATGGATGGATTTATAGACTCAGTTGAAATGATGAAGTTTGTAAAATCCATTGGTCATGAAGCAATTGCTTTTGTAGATTTTCAAAATATTCAAGCATTTCCGGATATCTACAATAATGCAAAAAAAATAGGTATTAAACCAATTTATGGTTCAACATTTAGTGTTGTTTCTAAAAAACATAATTTAATTTGAAACACAAAAGAAGATAAAAATATTAAGAATGAACGTTATGTAATTTTTGACTTAGAAACAACTTCCCTTAATCCGAGAACAGGTGAAATTATTGAATTTGGAGCTGTGATTGTTGATAATCAAAAAATAACAGAAACAATCCAATTTTTTATAAAACCATCTATGTCCATTTCTCAATTTACAACAGACCTTACAGGTATTAGTCAAAAAATGTTAGATGAACAAAGTATGTTTAACAATCAAAAAGATGCATTGTCTAAGATTTTAGAAATTTTTAAAGATAGTACAGTTGTTGCCCACAATGCAAATTTCGATATAGGATATATTAAAGAAAAAATGTATCAAAATAATTTAGGAGAATTTAAAAATCAAGTAATTGATACTTTGGCTCTTGCTAGATTTTTATTTCCTGTTTCTCAATCATATAGATTAGAAGTTGTTTCTAAAAAAATGAGCATTATTTATGATCCAACCATTGCCCATAGAGCTGATTATGATGCTAAGGTGCTAGAACAAGTTTGAATGAATATGATTGATATGTTAGAACTAAAAGGAATAAAAACTTTTAAACAAATTGAAGATATTAATGAACCTTGATTACATGATAAAAAACACGGATATGATTTGGCTATATATGTAAAAAATCAAGCAGGATTAAAAGAATTATTTCAATTAGTTTCAAAATCATTAACAACAAATTATTTTGGAGGTCCTAAATTATTCGAAGAAGATATTAAAAAATCTCCCAATTTATTATTTGCTCCTGCATCAATAAATACTAAATTAATCGATTTAATGCAAACAGGAACAACAATAGATTTAAATAATGAAATAGATAAATGAGATTTTATAGGAATTCCTTCACCTCATTTATTTTCTCATTTAATTTCTCGTGGCAATTTTAGCGAATTAGAATTAAAAGAAATGTTAAAAGAAATAACTTTATTAGCAAAACAAAAAGGAAAAATAATTGTTGCTATCGGAGATGTTAGATATTTAACTGATAATGATAAATTAGGTCATTCTGTTTATATTAATACAAAAGGATTAGAAGGAAGAAGACACCCTCTTTACAGATACAATGAAATTAATCCTAATTATCCAAATCAAAAAATATTTACAACTAATGAAATGATAGAACAATTTGAGTTTTTGAATTCAAGTGATTTGTCTTATGAAATTGTTATAAAAAATCCTAATTTAATTAATTCAATGATTGATGAAAATATAGAAGTTATCAAGTCAAAATTATATCCACCTAAATTTGATAATTCGGAAGAAAATTTAAATAAATTGGTTTATGAAAATGCACACAAAATTTATGGTGAAGTATTGCCGAAAATTGTAGAAGATAGAATTAAAAGAGAATTAGATCCAATAAATAAATATGGATTTAGTGTTGTTTATTGAATTTCTCAAAAATTAGTTTCGAAATCATTAAGCGATGGATACCTAGTAGGATCTAGAGGTTCTGTTGGATCTTCTATTGTGGCAACATTGAGTGGGATTACTGAAGTTAATCCACTAATACCACACTATATTTGCTTGCAATGTCAAAATGTAGAATTTGTTGAAAATTCAAAAACAACAAGTGGATTTGATTTGCCTTCAAAAAATTGTCCTAAATGTAATTTAGAAATGAAAAGAGATGGACAAACAATTCCTTTTGAAACTTTTTTAGGATTTGATGGTGATAAAGTTCCAGATATTGATTTAAACTTTTCTGGTGTTTATCAACCTATTATTCATCAAGAAGTTAGAAGATTATTCGGAGAAAAACACACATTTAGAGCCGGAACAATTTCAACTGTTGCATCCAAAACTGCTTTTGGATTTGTAAAAAAATATTTTGAAGAAATTGGAGAAAATAAATCTAATCATTTTGCAGGCTATCTAGCACAAAAAATTGAAGGTTCAAAAAGAACTACTGGGCAACATCCAGGAGGAATAATTATTATTCCAAAAGAATTTGATGTTGAAGATTTTACCCCAATCAATTATCCAGCAAATGATATTTCCTCTTCTTGACAAACAACTCATTTTGATTTCCATGCCATTCATGATAATGTTTTAAAACTTGATTTATTAGGACACGATGACCCAACAGCAATTAGACAATTGCAGAAATTAACTAATGTTAAAATGAAAGAAATTTCTTTTTCAGATGAAAAAGTTATGAAATTATTTTCATCAACAGAGCCATTAGGTATTAAACCGGAAGATATTAATAATGAACCTACAGGGGTTTTAGGAATTCCTGAATTTGGAACAAAATTTGTTAGAAAAATGTTAAAAGTTGCAAAACCTTCATCCTTTAATGACTTAATAAATATTTCAGGGCTTTCTCATGGAACTGATGTTTGAAATGGTAATGCAGAAGAACTTGTTAAAAATGGTAAAAAATTAAATGAAGTTATTTCTTGTCGTGATGACATCATGGTTTATTTAATGAAAAAAGGAGTCGAGCCTTCTTTATCTTTCCAAATAATGGAAAAAGTTAGAAAAGGTAAAGGATTAACTCCTGAAGATGAAAAAATCTTAAAAGAAATTGGAATTGAAAAATGATATATAGATTCATTAAATAAAATTAAGTATATGTTTCCGAAAGCTCATGCGACTGCTTACGTAATGATGGCTTGAAGAATTGCTTGATTTAAAATTTATTATCCACTGGAATACTATGCAACTTTCTTTACAGTTAGATCTGATGTTTTTGATATCGAATCATCGATGGGTTCAAAAACTCAAGTTGAAAAAAAACTTAAAGAACTTGAAGCAAAACAATATTCAAAAGAAAAAATTAGCACAAAAGAAGAAAGCTTAATTCCAATATTTGAAATTATTAATGAGATGTTAGCTCGTGGTATGAAAATTTCAAATATAGATTTATATAATTCAAATGCAACTGAATGGAAAATAGATTATGAAAATAAATCATTAATTCCACCTTTCATTGTTTTAGATGGTTTAGGAGAAGCTGCTGCCAAATCAATCGTAAGTGCAAGAACAGAAAAAGAATTTACTTCAAAAGATGATTTATTAAAAAGAACACAACTTAATAAAACTGTTTTAGAAAAAATGGAACAATTAGGGATAGTTTCAAATTTAGAAAATACTGATCAATTCAAATTATTTTAATTATTCCCAATCAGCCATAACATTTAATTTGAATTTAGCATATAATTTTTCCCCAAAAATAATTAATGGAACAATTCCTTTTCCTTTTGTGATTCTAATTGCTTTTGCTAATGCTCCATTTTTAACAGTTTTGTAAGCAACATTATTATTTTCTTCTTTACATTTTTTTATTAAATTTACTAAATCATCATAAATTAATTTATTTTTATTTTTAACACTTTTGTCATGACAAATAATCATAGATTGTCATTCAAACATATTTTTAGCAATTCTTCAAGCATATTTTTTTTGATTATTTGAATTCATCTCAATATTAAATAATTCATCTATCAATACCTCTGTTATTTTTCTTTGATCTAATCGATGTTTAACCATTGATTTAATATTAATAGATTGTTCTCCACGACCAATATAGTATCTATATAAAGGAATATTGATGTAATATAAAAGTTTTGCTTGAACTAATGGAACTGTTGCATATTGTGAATCTGAATAATAAATTCCTTCCACTTGGTGATAATTTATATCTTTTAAAAACTGTGTTCTATAAATAATTGCATGCATTGTAATAATAGAGGTAGGATATTTTTGTTTTGATGTTTCCAATATTTTAAATGGCTCAAAATATTTAGTTCATTCATAAATTATTTGCTTGTTTTTTGCAACTTTATCAAAAATAAAATCTGTTATAACAACATCGATATCTATTTTAAAACCTAAAAGAATTTGAATAACTTGAATAAAATTTTCAGATATGAAAATATCGTCAACATCTAAAACTTTTATATATTTTCCAGTCACTTCTTCTAATGCTCTATTAATAACTGAACCATATTGACCATTTTCTTTATCTATTACTCTAATAAAATTTTTTCTAATTTCTTTATTTCATTTTTTTGCTCATTGTTTTGCTTTATTTGACCCATTATCTTTTGACCCATCATTAACAATAATGATTTCAAAAAAATCAGTAATTTTTTCATCTAGAATTTTTTGATTTAAAATTGAATGTAAAGAATTATCAATGAAAATTTCCCCATTATACATAGGAATAACTATTGATAAAATGATTTTATTTTGCTTTATCATATTCTAAAATTGCCTCAGCTAATTTTAAAGCTTCATTTATAGCCTGATCCATATTGATATATCTATATAAACCCATTCTTCCGCCCACAAAAAGGTTTTTATATTTATTTGTTTCATTTTTATAATTATTATATTTACTTCTAGCTTCATCTGTTGCTAATGGATAATAGGGTTCATTTCATTTAACATCATTTTCATCATATGTTCCTGGATATTCTCTACCAATAACTGTCTTACCTTCAATATTTTGTTTTGTCATATTTTTGTATTCTGTAATTCTAGTCATAATTGGATCTGCAGGAAAGTTCACAACAGCGGTTTTTTGAAAATTATTTTTATTTAATGTTTCAAATGAGAAAAATAAAGAACGATAATCTAATTTACCAAATTTATTTTTAAATAATTTATCTAATGGACCAGTGTAAACAACCAATTCTTCATTATTGTTAAATAAACATTTTCCATTTTCAAATTTAATTAGTTCTATTGCATCTGTATTTAGAAACACTTTTATATTTGGATGATCTAGCATTTTTTCAAAAGTTTTGGTATATCCTTCTTCTGGAAGTCCTTCATATTTGTCATTAAAATATGTATTTCTATTTGAAAGAATAACAGGAATTCTAGCTGTTACTGATTCATCTATTTCATTAGGTTTTAAATTTCACATTTTTGTTGTGTAATTTAAAAATAAATTATCATAAACAAATTGAGCAACTTTTTTAATTAGTGGATCATCAACTTGCTTCAATTCTAAAATAGGCACAGAATCTCTTTTTGGAAATAGTGATAATAATTTAATTTTAATAATTTCCTTTTCTTCTGGAAAGCAAATATCAATTGACTGAAAATTAAATGGAATAGGAACTAATTTCCCTGCAACATAACCTTCCACAATATTTCTAAAATCATTTAATTTTCAAAATTGATTCATAAATGAATTTACGTGTTCTTTTGAAGTGTGAAAAATATGAGGACCATATTTATGAATTAAAACCCCGTCCTTTTTATAATCATACATATTCCCAGCAATATGTCCCCTTTTTTCATAAATATTAACTTTATAACCATTTTGAGCAAAAATTCTACCAATAACAGTTCCTGTTATACCTGCTCCGATAATATTAATTTTTTTATTTTCATTATTCATAATTATTTAATTATATTAATCTTTAATAAAAAGTTTATAAAGTTGAAATTAAATTAAAAATCAATGAAAAAATTTTTCAAATTTAAATGAAAAAACATTATATAATTAGATTAGCTAATTTGTAGGAATACAAATGGGCTTAAAGCAAGAAATTGCAATAAGTACTTTTAAGGTTCGCCTGTTCAATTGATTATTGTAGTTGTAAAAATAGACGTTTATTTTTATTACCCTAAACCAACCATAAAGGTTGGTTTTTGTTTATTTTTATTGATATAAATTAAATATTGTTATAATTTTTAAATATATTTAAAAATTCAAAGGAAAAACAATAAATTATGTTCAAAAAAATTAAAAATTCACTCAAAAATTCAATTGTTTCAATTGTTTCTTTTGTGTTTTTAATAGGAGTTTTACTAACAATATTTCTATTAGTATATTTTTATGGAAATGATAATTTAAATAACGCAGCAGAAATAGCTATTTATGCTTTATTAGCATTTGCTGCTATTGTTTTAATTGTTTTTATTGCTGTTTTAACAAAACATCAAAAAGAAAAAGTTAAAAAAATAAATAATAGTATGAATTTTTATGTTGAAAATTTAATTTCTACTCTTTCAATTGGTATTGTTATTTTTCAACCAAATGGAAAAATACTATGATCTTCAAATTTTATAGAAGAAAGATTTGGTAAAAAAATTAACAACGAATCAATCAATTTCTTTAATGAAGAAGTTGATTTTGATCAAAAAATTAATGATTTTACAAAAATCATGCAAAGAGATGAATATGTTTACAAACTATTATTCAATGCAAAAGAAATGTTATTAATTGTTAAAGACATAACACAAGAATATGCTGCAACTCATTTCTATGAAATTGAAAAATTAGTAATTGGAGAATTGGAAATTGATAATTATCAATTATTTAGAGGTTCATTATCTGATGAAGAATTATTCTCAATTCAATTAAGTGTTAAAGAATTATTAGATAAATTATCAAGTAAATATAATTTAGTACACAAACAATATATGGATGGTAAGTTCATGATTTTAACTAATAGAGAGAATTTAAATAAAATGATGATTAATTCATTTAATGAATTTGATGAATTAGATAATAAAGTTAAATTGGGCAAAGTTAAGGTTTCTCTGTCAGTTGGATTTGGAACTGATTCATCAAATTATGAAACACTAGTAGAAATGTCAAAAGATGCTCTATACCAATCACAAACAAGAGGAGGGGATCAAATTACTGTTGTTTCAGCAATTGAAAAAACAAAAAGATTTGGTTCAAAATCAGAAATTTCTGTTGTTAAATCAAGAACAAAAATCAAAAATGCTGCTAATAATTTTAAAATTAAATTACAAGATAAAAAAATCAAAAATGTTGTTATTTATGGGCACAAATTTGCTGACCTTGATGCTATTGGGGCTTCATATGCTTTATATGAAGTATGTAAGGCATTTGATAAAAAAACAATTATTCAGAATGTAACATTTGATGATACTGCTCAAAAAGCTATTAAAAAATATATCAAAAATCCAGATGAAATTTTTGTCTCAAAAATTAAAACAAAATCACTTAATAAAAATGATACAATCATTGTTATTGTAGATTGTTCAGAAGAAACAAGGGTTGAGAATCCTGGTGTATTTACAAATGCAAAAAGTGAAAACTTGTTTATTTTTGATCACCATAGAGTTTCTAAATTAGATGAAATTGTAGATAATTTAAATACATATATTGAAACAACAGCATCATCAGCGTCAGAAATTATTACTGAATTAATTCAATTTAATGAGTTTCATAAATATCTTTCTCCATTAGGAGCTCAAATGTTACTAAATGGTATTTATCTTGATACAAACCAATTTAAAAAATCTACAAGTTCAAGAACATTTGCTGCTGCTGCTTTATTAGAAGATTGAGGAGCTAATATGCAAGAAACTCTATCAATTATGAAAATATCATCAGGTACAAATGAAAAAATTATGAAAATCGTTTCTGAATCTAAAGAAGTTAAACCTGGATATTGATTATCTTACACAAGCGATGTTGTACCAATAGATGTAGTTTCTATGGCAGCTGATGAGATACTAAAAATTGAAGGAAGAAAAGCAGCGTTTGTTGTTGCTCAATTACCTAAAAAATCACAATCAGATGGAACTGTTTACAAACTAAGTGCGCGTTCAATGAATGTTAATGTTCAATTAATTGCAGAAGCTGTTGGTGGTGGTGGTCACTTCAATGCTGCTGCTGCTGTAAGTGATTCAAAAACTAACGAATCATTAGAATCTTTTGTAGATAACATAACACAAGCTATTATTTCTACAAAAGAATAGAGGTAAGTTATGAGAGTTATAATGATTAAAAAATACCAAAAATATAATGTAGATGACATTGTTGAAGTAAGCGATGGATTTGGTACTAATTTTTTAATCAAAAACGGTTATGCATTGCCTTTAAATAAAAGTACAACTAGAAATTTAGAAATTAAAAAAGAAAATCAAAAAGAAGAATATGAATTAAAAAGAAAACAAGCAATTGAATTGAAAGAAAAAATTGAAGTATTAGAACCTATGTTTTATTTAAAAACAACAAATGATGTTATTCATGGATCAATCAGTTCTAAAAAGATTTCCCAAAAATTAATTGAATTAGGTTTTAAACTTGATAAGCATGCAATACCTCATGTTTTGATTAATTCATTAGGAATAACAAAAATTGAAATTAAATTGTTTGATGATATTAAAGCTATATTAAAAGTTAATGTAAAAGGTGAACATGGAAAATAATAAAGAAATTGAAGAAGCATTGTTAGGTTTAATTCTAACAAATAGAAAAATTGACAATAAACTAGCTCAAGTATTTTTATTCCTTGATAAATCTTATTTTTCTTCAAGAGAAAATCAAGAAGCTTTTCAAATGTTCAAATCTTTTAATGATACTAATATCAAAGAATTTGATTTATCAATCATTAATAAATATATTGCAGATAATTCATTATCAAATGTGATAACACCTGAATATATAAATAATCTATTAAATAATGCAGGATACATTTCTTCATTAAATTTTTACATTGAAAGTATTAATGAAAATAATGCCAAAAAACAAATTAAACAATCATTAGAACAATCATTAAATGAGATGGAAAAAAATACATCTAATGATATTATGGAAATTTTAAGAAATGAATTTTTTAGAATTGAAGATCGTAAAGTTTCATCAGAATTTCAAAGAGGAGATGAAGTTGCTGAAAAAGTCGTTAATGATTTGTCTAATAAAAAACAAATCAGTGGACTTAAAACATATTTCCCTCGATTAGATGAAATTACAACAGGACTTCAAAAAGGCGATTTAATCATTCTTGCTGCAAGACCCTCTGTTGGTAAAACAGCTTTTGCTTTAAATATAGCAATGAATGTTTTATTACATTCAAATAAATCGGTTGCTTTCTTTTCATTAGAAATGCCTGCAGAACAATTGATGCAAAGAATGTTATCTGCTATTTCTTTTGTAAATAATTATAAGTTTAAAGAACCAGATAAATTAACAAGAGATGAAAAAGAAAATATTTTAATTGCTCTTAATAAAATTAAAGGAAAAAATTTATTTATTGATGATTCAGGATCAATCAAGTTAAATGAAATTATTTGAAAATCAAAAAGATTAAAAGAAAAAAATCAATTGGATTTAATTATCATTGATTATATGCAATTAATTCCAGTCGATACAAAATATTCTGGAAATAGACAACAAGAAGTTTCGAAAATTTCAAGATCATTAAAACAATTGGCAAGAGAACTAAATGTTCCTATTATTGCTTTATCTCAATTGAATAGACGTGTTGAGGAAAGAGAATCTAAAAAACCAATGATGTCTGATTTAAGAGAATCTGGATCTATTGAGCAAGATGCAGATATTATTGCTTTTTTATATAGAGATGATTATTACAATAAAAATGATGAAGATAAACCAAAAGACAAACACATTACAGAATTAAATATTGCCAAACATCGTAACGGGGCAATTGGAACAATAGAATTTTTATTTGATTCATCTACAGGGAAATTTTCAACATTTAAAAACGAAGAGAACTAAGCTCTTCGTTTTTAAATTTAAATTTTTATAATATTAGTTTTGTGTTTCTGGTTGTTTTGGTTTATCTAGTTTTTCTTTTTTAGGTCTGTATCCACCCAAGAATCTTTTTAGAATTTCAAATACAATTCCTGCAGCAGATCAAATTAAAATGAAAACAAATGAAGTTACTAAAATACCAAAAGCATGAGAATTTACACCAATGATTGTGTAATAAACATCTGGAAGTTTATGCAATCCTGAAACCACAAGCAAACTTCCTCAACCTGCTCTATCGCTTCAAGAACAACTTGGAATATTTCTTAAGTTATTATGCCCTATTATTCCATCTTTTATTGCGAATATTGATCATACAATACATAAAATCAAAATTAAGACTGCAAATAGTAACATCGCAATTCTAAATACTAGAGTTAAAATTTTTCACAATCCTTTTTCTTGCTTGATTCTTAAAGATTTTATCAATCCTCTTAAAGAATAACCAAAAATACTTAAAGTTGTTGGTATGAAGAAAATTAAGGTAGCAACATTCAAAATAATAAATACTCACGGAACTCATCCACCATCTTTATCTCAAATACATTCTGAAATAACTCAAATTGCAATAAAGAAAATAATTGAACAAATTGCTATTGAAATGTATTTTCCCATTTTCATTTTTTGTGAATTATCACTCATATTTCTTTTTCCTCTCTTTAAATAAAATATAAATTCAATTTTATCATAAAATTACATTAATGGAGCTGTTAACTTAAATAAGAATTTTTTTACAAGATTTTTAAATTTAGAATTACTTAATTGTTGTAAATTAGAAAAATCTTTATAAAAATCAAAGTTCTTATTTAATAATTCAACAATTTCTTTTCCAAATACTAAATTAACAGATTCTTGATTTGTATAAAATGATCTCATATCTAAATTATTTGTTCCAATATATGCAAATTCATCATCAAAAATACCAAATTTAGAGTGCAAGAATGTTTCATTAAAAATGAATATTTTTCCACCATTTTTTGTAATCTCATTCGCATAATAAAGAGTTGCTTTATATGTGAATGCCTTATCTGGTTTTCCAGGAATAAAAATTTCGATATTAACACCTCTTCTTAAAGCATTTTGTAATGATGTCATTATTTTCCTTGTTGGAATAAAATATGGAGTTGCAATTTTAATTGATTTTTGAGCTTTGTTAATCCAAAAATCTAATGAATCTTCTAAAAATGTAGTTCTTAATTGAGGGCCATCTTCAAATGTTAGAACACTTGAATTGAATTTCATATTATTGTCTCATTTAGCTAAATAACTTCCATTATCTAATTTTTGTTTTGTAATTAATGCTCAGTCATGTAAAAAAACACTTTCATATTCATTTACAATTAAACCTTTTGCACAAAAATTTGAATCTGCTCAATAACCATATTTAGTGCTAAATGAACAATATTCATCAGAAATATTTAAACCACCAAAATGAACCACCTTACCATCAATAATAAAGAACTTACGATGTAATCTTCTATTATCTGTATGTCTTACATATGGATAAATTGGAACATTAAAAAAACATAATTGAATTCCATTTGATTTCAAATGTTTAAATTCGTCAATTGGAACTTTTCAAGATCCGAATTTATCAATAATCATTTTTACTTCTACACCTTCTTTAACTTTTTGAAAAAGAATTTTTTTAAGCTTTTCATATATTTCAGAAATCTTAACAATATACATTTCAATATGAATATATTCTTTTGCATTTCTTACATCTTCTAAAAGTTCTTCATATGCTTCATATCCATGAGTAAAAACTTTTAAATTTGTAGGATAAAAATTCTTTTTAGTTAAATTAGATTGTCATTTAGTTAAATCATTTTGATTGTTGGGTTCATATTTTGAATCAAAAGAATTGATTTCAAAATGTTGCGCTTCCTTTTGAAATTCTTCAAATTCTTTTGCTTTGGGTCTCCTGATTCTAAATAACATATAAAAAACCAATCCAATATAAGGAACAACTATCATAAAGAAAATTCAAGAGAGTTTCTCGTTGGGATTATCACTGTTAGCTACTGAAAAAATTACAAAAATAGAATTTAAAATGTATGATGCAATGAAAAAGATTGTTACTCATTTTCAATCTCAATGACCAAAAATAACAAGCACAACTGATAAAGACAAAATAACCGCAAGAGTTATCAAATCTATAATGACTCACTTGTATTTTTTCATAATAAATAATTATAATATTTTAATATTATAAATTATTGATAGTTTCTAAAAATAGGCAGATGAAAAAACTTTACTGACACAATTCTAGAGAGTGTCAATTTTTTTATTTTTTTGTAAAAAAATTAGAGAAATTTTTTTTTGTAAAATAGAGAAATTGTAGGATTGTAAGATGGAGAATCAAATAAAAGAAATCGAGTTTCTAGAAAGAAATATTGACAGAATTAATAAAGAAAAAAATGAAGAAATTAAAAAAAGTTCAACTATAAAGGTTTTATCTATTTGCTGTCTTGCTCTTTTGGGATTTATAACTTTCAATATTCTTTTTTTAATCTTAGGAGGAATTGTTTTGGGATATAAACAAAATATAAAAAAACCAGTTCTACAATGAATTTCAGGATTTTTGTGTATATTACCAATTATTTTACCAGTTATAGGAACTGTTTTGTTACGTTATGAAGTAGAAGTTGGTAGTGATGACCTTTATTACTATTATGAATTGCCATATTATTACTATGGAATTATTATTTTAAGTTTAGGAGAATTGCTTTTTTATGTAGGTTCAATTTGTTCTCTAATTTTTATTATTAATGAAATAAATAAAATTGAAAATACTTATAAAAAGAAAATAGGTGATATTGAAGAAGAAATAAAAATGATTAGCAAAAACAATTGACATGAATAAGGAGGAATAATATGTCTGAGAACAGTTTGTTATTTGATTTTTTTGGACAAAAAGTATTAATAGGTGGAGTAATGTGTAACAAATGCAACACAAGGACAAAAGAATGAATTAAATTTGTTAATTTAGGTAAAAAAACAAAAATTAAACCTGCTTTTTTATTAATTAATGTCTTGGCTTGAGAAACAACAGGCGAAAATAGAGAATACATTGTATGTAAAAGTTGTTTTTTAAAAATGACAAGAAAAGACAAACAAAAAATATTTGATGAATTTTGAACAGAAAATATAAGAGCATGAAAATGCAGAATATGTGATGAAAAAACAAAAATTTTTCTAGAATTGACTAATAATCGCAAATATTGTTGTGAAAGTTGTTTTGTAAATGGGACTTTAGAAGACCAAAATAAAGATTTAAACCTAATTATTAGTAAAGAAGAAGGAAAACAAATAAGCAAATTAGATTATTACAGGATAATGAAATTGTTGTTTAATTGAATTGATAATTCATCAATTGATATAAATGAACTTTATGAAGAATTTACAAAAGCATTATATGAAGATGGTTTATACATTTTTGATACTGCTTTCTATGAGGAAGAAATAGATGTTCTTAAATTAGAATTGAATAATAAAAAAATTAATGAAGAGCTTGGATTCAAAACAAAAATTGTACTCGGGGAAGAATTGAATTATAAATAATTATTCAAAAGAAATTTAAAATGAATTATAATTTTTAAATTATGTTATCTATAGATGAGTCGTTTAGAAATAAAACAGATGATAAAGAATCAACAAAATTAAATTTAGATGTTAATTTAGAACCTTCTTCATTATCTGTTGAAAATGGAATAATTAATGCTTTTTTAGGTGATAAATTAAATGAGTTAAATGAAAACAGCGTTTATTCATTGGCACAACAATTTGCAAAATATTTGTATAAAAATAAATTAAATAATGTTTTAGTTGTTCATGATGGCAATCCGTACTGTATTTTATTTTCTAAAATTTTTGCATCTACAATGATTGATTTAAAAATTAAAAGTTATTTTAATTTTGAAAATAAAGGAATTAATAACGCAATTGCCATATGACTAGCCAATAATTCTAATATCAAATTTTCAGCTGTTGTTTCTTTTGCTAGCACTTTAAACAAATCAGAATTTAAAATAAGTTTATTTAATAAAAATGGATCTTACATTAATTCAATTGATTATGAAGATATTAATAATACAAATTATCTATCGCTAAACATTCCTGACATTCAGGTTCCACAAATAGAAAAAAACGATATTAATAAATATATTGAAACCATTTCATCTAGTGATAATTTAGAAAATGTCAATCTTTTAGTTTCTAATTATTTTAATTTTAATGAAAAAATATTAAATAAGTTTTTTGTAAGAAATAACATTAATGCAAGCTATATTAAATTTAATCCACTAGAAACAAAAAATAAAAAAGTTAATGAAACAACTTTGGCAAGAAAATCTATTTTAAAATCTTGAACTCATAAATATAAATGTGATGCCATTGTAAATTTTACAGACAATAATAATGGATTTGAATTCATAATTAAGCATAAAAAAAGAAGAAAATTTCTAACATTAAATGATTTGTCAATTATTTATTTGTATTGTTTGAAAAAATACAAAGAAGAGCCAACATCAACAAAAGAAATAATTTTAAATTCTACATCTAGTGATTTTATAAGATTTTTTGCAAAATCTAACAATATAAAAGTTAAAAAACAGGATTCATTAAATCTTGATCTTCAAAATTGCGATAATAAAAACATTTTATTGGCAACAGATGGTAATAACCAATTTGTAACATCAGCAAACACAAATATGTGTACAGATCCTTTATTAAATATAAGAATTTTTTTAAAGTTGGTTTCTTTTTTTAAAAGACAAAATAAAACATTGCATGATGTATTGATGGAAATATATGAAGAAAATAAATTTTATAGATTTAGTAAAAAAACTGAAAAGATGACATTGGAATCATCAAAATTGTTTTTTTATAGATTACAACATCAAACTAAAATAGATGAAAAAAGAATTTTAAGATTAGAAAAATCTCAAACAGTTTCATCTAAAATTTACAAAATATATTTAGAAAATGATTCACATATCATTTTTGAATATATTCCAAAATATGAAACACTTAATACTTTTTTCTCGTTATGAGAAGATAAAAAAGCAGTGATAGAAGAAAGACACAATAAAAAAATAAACCACAAAAAGAAAAAAGAAAAAGATGTTTATGATCAGCATTTTATTCAATTAATTATTCAAGAGAAAAAATATATTGATTTTTTAAAAGATTTGAAAGCAGAATTTAAAGTTGCTTCAAAATTTTCATGAAAAGGATTCATTAAATATACAATATTTATCATTATAGTTGCTTTTTTATTCTATTTTATTTTCCAATTTGTTCTAGGTAATGCTCATAATGAAAACTTGTTTAATCAAATACATTACATGTTAAAAGAGCAAAAAACTTATGCATACATGATTCCGGTTTTCATTACAGGATCATTAGTAATTATCACAATAAACACTTGATTGTTAAAACGTGTTTTGATGATTTTGAATGAAAACGTTAAATTGAGGCATTTGTTAACAGCTCAAATAATAGGTATTTGTATATCTACGGTGACTCCTATGCTTTATGGTGGAGAATCTGTTGGATATTGATATCTAAGAAGAAAAGGAGCAAAAAGTGCACCTATCGCTGCGGCATTTTTGGTACAGTCATTCTTCACACAACTTAATATTGTTCTTTACTCATTAATTTTTTGTCCTATTGCATTTGTTAAGTTTTTAATACCATTTTGAGACCCACATGACGCTCAAGCTGTTTCAATTGTTATTTTGGCTTGTCTAGGATTTTTAATTGACATTTTTTCAGCTATTATGATTTCTTTATTAACATTTAGTTGAAAAGTTCAAAAATCAATTGCTAAAAATTTAAATAAATTTATTGAATGATTGCCATTCATTATTCAAAGAGATTCATCAATGTCAGGAGCAAAATTACAATTTGAATTTTCAAATATAAATCATGCAACAAAAAAAATAGTTCTTACAGGTGTTTGGTGAAAAAGTACCGCTATATTCTTAGAATTATTATTCTATAGATGTCTTGCAAGAATTATCGATTTAGGAATTATTTCATCTTTAACAGCACATATGTTAGAAAACAATTCTGCAATAGGTTATTTTGATGCCATAACAGCAGGATCTCTTGTAAGAAATGTAAATGCTGTCAACTTTATTACACCTGGTGGTCTTGGAATAAGCGACTGGGCTATGAAAAATTTACAGGAAGTATTATTTGTTGATAAAGGAAATACAGATTTAGTTTCAGATTACAAAAATATTAATGTTCATGTTGCGATGGTAAGAATTATTTTTACAATGTCATGATTAGTAATTTCAGTTTTATTATTATTCACAATATGAATAGGTGAATCTAGAATTGAAAAGTACAAAAGAGTTAAAAAAGCATTTACAGAAGAGGAAATTAAAAATAATCATATTAAAGTTAAAACTACTTTCTATAAACAATCTGTTTTTTATTGAGTAATTGGAATTGCTTTGGCTATAATGACATGATATCTAATTTACACTTATGTGATTTTATAAAAAGGCAATTGCCTTTTTATTTATTTACTTCTTTTCTTCATTTTTTAATATTTCTTTTAAATGTAGGTCAATAAAATAATCTAAATCAATCAAGTCTTCAAATATCTTTTAATTTAATGTCTAATTTATCGAATGTTTCAATAAATATTTTTTTAGATTCTAATTCTTTTATAAAGTCGTGTTTTAAAATTCTTGTTTCATAATGGTAAAGTATCAGAATTGCAAATGTTTTAAAATACCTTGTGTTTGAATTTAAATAAAAAATTGATTTAATATATTTTTCAATTGTTTCTACTTTGTTCCTTGTCATAGAAGTATTGGTTTTATTATAAAAAATAGAAAACACCCCTGTTATATATTTCATTTTAATGTTATGTGAAAAAACATCATTTGCAAAACAAGTATCTTCATGATATCCTGAAGTTTTGTCGAAAAATCTTAAATTAAAATTATCATAATGTTTTTTATTAATTAAAAAAGTAGAAATTTGAACAGAATAAAAAAAGTTCTTTTTAAATCACATAAAATTTTTAGTTGTGTTTTTATTAGATTTGATAATATATGGGAATCTATAAATGATATTTTCATTTAATTTTTGTTTATTTAATCATTTAATAAATTTTGGAGTAGCTTCATCATCATCATCAATAAAATAAATTCATTCTCCTTTTG
>CASFBV010000073.1 GCA_949293065.1 uncultured Mycoplasma sp. | reverse complement strand
CAAATTATTAGAAAAGGTGATCGTGTTACAAAAGAATCAGTTAATTCACTGTTACCAAATTTATTCTTTAATGAAAGAAGATACAATCTATCAAGAACAGGTAGATATGTTTTAAATAATAAATTGAAATTATCAAATAGAATCATTGACACAATTTTAGCTGAAGATCTTATTGCAGAAGAAACAAATGATGAATATGTAGCAGGTCAAGTTATTTTTAAAAAAGGACATAAATTTAGCGCAAAAGATGCTCAATTAGTTGATAAATTATTTAGAGATAAAGTTTTAAAACTAAAACCAATTGCAGATATTAAACCAGAAGAAGTTTATGGAAAAATGATTAATGCAAATCCTAAATTAAAAACAAAAAATAAAGTTGCAATGATTTATGTTTATGCAAATGAACAAAAATATCAAAAAGGTGAAGAACCAACTTTAGTAATTGGAAATAATCAATTAGATGATGATTTAATTCTTTTAATTTCAGATCTTATTGCTTCAATTTCATATTACTTTAACTTATTAGAGGGAATTGGAATGGATGATGATCCAGATTCATTGATTAACAAAAGAATTATTTTAATTGGTGAATTATTACAAAATCAATTCAAAATTGCTTTAACTAAACTTGAAAGAAACACAAAAGAAAGAATGGCATCTAAAGAAATTGATAAAATTACAGCAAAAAATGTTACAAATAATAAACCAGTTTATAATCAATTTAAGTCATTCTTTAACTCATCAAAACTTTCACAATTTATGGATCAAATTAATCCACTTTCAGAAATTTCAAATAAACGTAGAATTACTTCTTTAGGACCTGGTGGTCTTAATAGAGAAACAGCTCAGTTTGAAGTTCGTGATGTTCACCCAACTCATTATGGAAGAATTTGTCCAATCGAAACACCAGAAGGGCCAAACATTGGGTTGATTTTGAATTTAGCTGTATATGCAAGAATCAATGAATATGGATTTTTAGAAACTCCTTATTTTAGAGTAAATAAAGGGGTTGTAGATTATTCAGAACCAGTTTATTTAATTGCTTCTGAGGAATATGGATTTACATTTGCTCAATCAACAGTTAATGTAAATGAAAATAACAAAATTACAAATAAACAAGTAACTGTAAGAAAAAATCATGATTTTATTATTGTTAAACCAGAAGAAGTTGATTTCATTGATGTTGCTTCAAGACAAATGACATCAATTGCAGCTTCAGCTATTCCGTTTTTAGAAAATGATGATGCTAACCGTGCACTTATGGGTTCAAACATGCAACGTCAAGCAGTTTCATTATTAAACCCAGAAGCCCCAATTGTTGGTACAGGTATTGAAGCAGCGATTGCAAGTTTTTCAGCTGGAAATTTAAAAGCTAAAAAATCAGGTCAAGTTGTGTTTGTTGACTCAACAAAAATTAAAATTAAAACTGAGGGATCTGATGAAATTATTGTTTATCCTTTAAAACAATTTGAAAAATCAAATCAAGGAACATTAATTCACCAAGTTCCGCTTGTTAAATTAAATGACAAAGTTAAAGAAGGTGATTTAATTTCTGATGGTTCATCATTCAAAGATGGAGAAATGGCATTAGGTAAAAACTTGCTTGTTGCTTTTTCAACATGAAATGGATATAACTTTGAGGATGCTATTATTATTAATGAAAGATTAGTTAAAGATGATGTTTTAACATCAATTCATATTGAAGAACAAGTTATTCAATTTAGAACTTCAAAAACAGGTAATGATCAATTGACTGCTGAAATTCCAAACACATCTACTGCTTCAAAAAGATTTTTAGATGAAAATGGTATTGTTATTGTAGGATCAGAAGTTTCTGCCGGAGATATTCTTGTAGGTCGTGTTTCACCTAAGGGAGAACATAATCCAACTCCAGAAGAAAAACTTATGGCTGCTATTTTTGGATCTCGTGATTCAAACTTACAAGATACATCATTAAAAGTAAAACACGGTCAAGCAGGTACTGTTATTAATGTTGAAATCCTTTCAAGAGATCAAGGCGATGTTCTAGAAGATGGAATTGATAAAATAGTTAAAGTTTATATTGCTCAAAAAAGAAAAATTAAAGTTGGAGATAAATTAGCTGGTCGTCACGGAAATAAAGGAGTTATTTCAATCATTCTTCCAGAAGAAGATATGCCTCACTTAGAAGATGGAACACCTGTAGATATTTGTTTAAATCCTCAAGGGGTTCCTTCTCGTATGAATTTAGGACAAATTCTTGAGTTGCATTTAGGTTATGCAGGTAAAAAAATGGGTGTCAAATTTGCTTGTCCTTCATTTGATGGTATTAAATCTGATGACATTAAAAACATTTTAAAAGAAGCAAAATTACCAGTTTCAGGAAAACAAAAATTATATAATCCAGTAACAGGTGAAGTTGTAGATAATGATGTTGCAGTTGGAGTAATGTACATGTTAAAACTATCTCACATGGTTGATGACAAAATGCATGCGAGATCAGTTGGTCCATATTCATTGATTACACAACAACCACTTGGAGGGAAATCACAAAATGGTGGTCAAAGATTTGGAGAAATGGAAACATGAGCTATTGAAGCACATGGAGCAACAAATATTCTTCAAGAATTGTTAACATATAAATCAGATAACATTAGTGGAAGAAACAAATTATATAATGCATTAGCAACAGGTGGTGAATTGCCTGAAGCAGGAACTCCTGAATCATTTAACGTTTTAGCTTATGAACTAAGAGGTTTAGGAATTAAATTAGAAGTTCACGAAAAAAACATTAGCAAAAAAGAAGGAGGTAACAAATAATGGCATCAACAATTATTACTAGAAAATATGCTCAAATAGAAGATAATAAAATTGATAAAGTTTCTTTGGGTATTGCGACACCTCAAGACATTTTAGATTGATCACATGGTGAAGTTACAAAACCTGAAACAATAAACTATAAAACATATAAACCTGAACCAGATGGATTGTTTGATGAATTGATTTTTGGTCCAGTGACAGATTATAAATGTCCTATTTGTGCTAAAAAATATAAAAGGTCTTCTGAAGGTCTATTCTGTGAAGCAACAGAATTGTGTAAAGAAAAAAAACCTGAAATTTTACCTAAAATTTCTCGTAGATCAAGAATGGGACACATTAAATTAAATTCTCCGGTTGTTCATTTTTGATTCTTTAAAGTTGATAATTCAATTATTACAAAATTATTAGGTTTAAAAGTTGGAGATACAGATAAATCACAAACAAGAGTTTCTCTTGAAGGAGTTATTTACTATAAATCACATATTGTTTTAGAATCAGGAGGACTAAAATCACTTCCTAAAAATTTAATTATTGAAATTAATGAAGCAGCTGTTATTTATAGAGATGCTTTAATGGAAATTAGAGAAAAATTCCAACCAGATTCAGATGAATACAAAGAAATTACAGAAGCTGTTGAAATGCTTGAAGAAAAAGCAACTTCAAAAGAAGGAAAAGATTATGGTATTGATTTCTATGAATTAAATGAAATTATTGAAGAATATTCAGATGCAAGAATTGATTCAGGAGCAAAAGCTATTGAATTTTTATTAAAAAACTTTGATTTACATGAGGCAAGAAAAGAAGTTAAAGCAGAAATTCAAAAATTAACAAAACAAATTGCTTCAGATAAAGAAAAAGGGAAACAATCAAAAATTCAACAAAGAGAAAAATTATATAAAAGAATTAAAATTATTAACTCATTTATTTCATCAGGACAACACCCAAAAGATATGTTGATTTATAATCTACCAGTTATTCCTGTTGATTTAAGACCATTAATTCAATTAGATGGAGGACGTCATTCAACATCAGATATTAATGAGTTATATAGAAGAATTATTATTAGAAATAATAGATTAAAAAAATGACAAGAAACAGATGCTCCTATTTTGATTCTTCAAAATGAATTACGTATGATTCAAGAAGCGGTTGATGCTTTAATTGATAATGCAAAAAGAACATCAAACCAAGTTGTTTCAAAAGATAATCGTCCTTTAAAATCAATTGCTGATGCTCTAACAGGTAAAAAAGGAAGATTTAGACAAAACCTACTTGGAAAACGTGTTGATTATTCAGGTCGTTCAGTTATTGTTGTTGGTCCTGAACTAAAAATGCACCAAGTTGGTATTCCAAGGGAAATGGCAACAAAATTGTTTGAACCTTGAATTGTTAAAGAATTGATTTCAAAAGATATTACTTCTTCAATTAAAGGTGCTAAAAAACTAATTGATGATTTAAATCCAATTATTTGACCACATGTTGCTAATGCAATTAGAAATAAACCAGTTCTTTTAAACCGTGCTCCAACATTGCACCGTCTTTCAATTCAAGCTTTTGAACCAGTTCTAATTCGTGGTAGAGCTATTAAATTGCACCCACTTGTAACAACAGCATTTAATGCCGATTTCGATGGGGATCAAATGGCTGTTCACGTTCCTATTAGTGAGAAAGCAATGTATGAAGCAAGAGAATTGATTATGGCTAATAAAAATATTTTGGGTCCAAAAGATGGAGAACCTATTATTAACCCATCACAAGATATTGTTTTAGGTCTATATTACTTATCAATTGAAAAACCAAATCAAAAAGGTGAAGGTAAATTCTTTTTAGATTATGATTCAATGATGATTGCATATCAAAATAAAGAAGTTGATTTACATTCAAGAGTTATTTTACCTTATTCAGCAGTTAAACCAGAACTTGCAAAAGAAAATTCAGAACGTTCAAATTCATATATTATTTCAACAGTAGGTAAATTTATTTTCAATAATGTAATGCCTGAATATATGCCATTTATTTTTGATAATTCAGATGAAACATTAGAAGATAAAAAGGATTCTCAATTTGTTAAACCAGGTGAAGATGTAAAAGCAGCTATTTCAAAACTTCCTATTAATCAACCATTTACTAAAAAATCAGTTGCAAAAATTATTAGAAGATTCTTTGAAAGTTATGTTGCTAATACATCAATTAGACAAGTTGCAACTGTTATTAAATCGCTAAATAATGCATCATTAAAATCACCTGCATCAATTGAAAAAGAATTTTTAAAAATTGCTTCACTTGTTCCAGGTAAAACAATACCAAAACATCATGCAAAAATTCTTACAAAATTAGTAATTAATGATTATCAACTACTTTTAAAACAAATTGAATTAGATAATCAAAGATTACATGGTGTATCATCAAGTGATGTTAGAGAATTAGAAAAATCAGAAAAAGTTGCTCTAACTCAAAATGTTTGATTTAATTACACAAATCAAGTTGCTTCTGTTTTAGACAAAATTAAAGAATTAGGATTTAAATATTCAACAGTTTCAGGTATTACTATTTCATATTCTGATGTTATTTCAGCAGATAATAAAGAAGAAAATATTGCAGAAGGTAATGCTTATGTTGATCAACTAAAACAAAAATTCCAATTAGGATTAATTACAGATTATGAAAGATATTCATTAACAATTAAAAAATGAACAGACATCAAACAAAGAATCCAAGACAATTTGGATGAAAAAATGAATGAAAGTCCATTTAATCCTATTCATATGATGATTAAATCAGGAGCTCGTGGAAATATTTCTAACTTAGTTCAAT
>CASFBV010000072.1 GCA_949293065.1 uncultured Mycoplasma sp. | reverse complement strand
ATTTTAGAGCTTTTAGTCAATCTCTTTTAGAGTAAACAATTGCATTAACACCACGACTTGTAAATTCATTGCATGCATCATATATTGAATTCTTTTCTCCTTCTACAAAGCAATAAACTCCATGCTTTTCTATCTCTCTCTGATAATCTCCGAACATATATAAACTATATCTCCGATCCTTTGAAACTGCTTTTAGAATTTTCTCCAATTCATCAATTTCAATATCTTGTTTTTTTTGTATCAATACCACATATTTCTTACTTAACATTTTTTCTCCTTTTTTATGAAGCTATTGCCTCATATTTTTTTATTGTCACTTTCACATTGTCATAGTCAAAGCATAATGTTTGATTTTTTAGTTTGTCATAATCTAAATTTGCTTCAAATAATGCAGAAACAAAATGTTTTTTAAATACTTCAAATTCATTTCTAATGTCTCTTGCGCCTTTTGTTTTATCAACATCTATCATAATCGAATCATAAACACTTTCTTTATTGAATTCAAGAGCAATTTTTTT
Organism: uncultured Mycoplasma sp.; assembly: GCA_949293065.1. Taxonomy (GTDB): domain Bacteria; phylum Bacillota_I; class Bacilli_A; order Mycoplasmatales; family Metamycoplasmataceae; genus UBA710. Next base: position 8,272 of record CASFBV010000072.1, on the reverse strand, counting down.
CTTTTTCAATTGGTTGATAAAATCATTGAAATAAATATCTAAAATCTTATAAATATCTTCTTTCTTGTTAATCATGTTGAATGGAATAATATTATCCTTACCAATACGCCCTAATATTTCTGGACGATTTAATTCATTAGTGAAAAAGTATTCAATTGCTTCTTTTATAACTTCATTTGATTCTTCATTTGTCATATTTTCTTCAATATAACTTGCACCAATATTTGATGTAAAGATAATAAAATTATTTTTGAATTTTACTTTTTCTCCTTTATTAGATGTTATAGTTCCTTCATCAAGAATTTGTAAAAATAAGTCAAATACAGATTTATCAGCTTTTTCAATTTCATCAAATAGAACTATTGAGTTCGGATTGTTCTTCATTGCATTAATTAATGTCCCACCTTCTTCATACCCAACATAACCATTTGGGGCTCCTAATAATTGTTGAGTTGCCATTTCTGATTTATATTCAGACATATCAAATCTATTTAAATTTTTATTGTCATACAAAAACTCACTTAAAGTTTTTGCCATCTCAGTTTTACCAACTCCTGTTGGACCAACAAAAAAGAAAATACCAGCTGGTCTATTAGATTTATCATCTAACTGATACATATAGTGAATAAGTTGAGTTTTTATTTTTTGTTGTGCTTCACTTTGACCAATTACTTTATTTCCAAAAAATTCATCAAATTTATCTATTTTAGATTTTGTTAAATTTAATTTCTTAGAACTTTTAATATCTTTCTCTATTTTATTATTCTGTGTATCATCATAATTAGATGAATTACCATAAGAGTAAGAATAATATCTATTTTCATAAGTTAAATCTCAAATCAATCAAATAGCTACAACTAATAAGACAGTCAATATAATAGCTCCAAAAATAATTAAACATAGTTTTGCAGTTTTTGTCAATGAAAATGGAAGTGCTCAAGGATTAGAATAACCTAGAGAACCAAAAACTGTCATTACAACCGCTCCTCCAAAGAAAACAAAAGCTACAATAAATGGTCAATACTCCTCGACAAAATCTGAAACAGCATCAAAAACATTAAATAAAATCGTTCCAACTATAAATAAAACTCCAATAGGAATCAAAGTACTTAACAAAGTTGTCAACATAATAATTTAATTTTACAAAAAAAAAAAAAACGCTCATTTTTTTATTATTTAACATATTTTATATATAAAATATGTTAAATAATAACTTTTTGTATTATAATTCTAATTAATTTCAAATTACGTCAATATTTATAAACATTGGATTATTTATGAAAGAAAGAGTTGTAACAGGCATTACTGCAACAGGAAAATTAACATTAGGAAATTATCTTGGAGCAATTAAAAATATGATTAAAATGCAAGATGAATATGAAATGTTTGTTTTTGTTGCTGACCTTCATGCACTTACAACATACATAGATCCTGAAACTTTAAGAAAAAATAAAGAAGATATTTTTGCTTTATATTTAGCTTGTGGATTAGATCCAAAAAAAACAACTTTATTTTTCCAATCAGATGTTCAAGAACACAGTGAATTGAATTGAATCATTACAACTATTACCAATATGGGTGAATTATCTCGTATGACACAATTTAAAGATAAAACACAAAATGTTGTTAAACAAGACAATGGAACTGAGATGATACCAACAGGATTATTTGTATATCCTTCTTTAATGGCAGCTGACATTATTTTATATAATCCAAAATTTGTTCCAGTAGGAATTGATCAAAAGCAACATTTAGAACTAACTCAAAAACTTGTTAAAAGAATAAATAGTAAATATAAATTAGATTTCAATGAACCAAAACCTATTATTACTAAAATAGGAGCAAAAATAAAATCATTGCAAAATCCTGAAGCTAAAATGTCTAAATCAGATAAAAACGAAAATGCTTCTATTTATTTATTAGATGATCCAGAAGTTGCTTATAAGAAAATTCAAAGAGCAATTACAGATAGTGAAAATAAAATTTACATTTCTGAAGAAAAACCTGGAGTTCTTAATTTATTAACAATTTTTGCAGCTTTAAAAAACATTTCATTAGAAGAAGGTGAAGCACATTTCAAAAATAAAAATTACAAAGAATTAAAAGAAGAAGTTGGTTTAGTTGTTAAACAACTTCTGATTGATATTCAATCAAAATATAAAGATGCTTTAAAACTTGTAGAAAGTGTTTCTAAACTTGGAGCAAGACAAGCAAAAGAAGTTGCTGCAAAAAACCTTCTAAAAATCCAAAAAGCTTTTGGTTTGAAATAAACAATTTCAAAACCTAAAACTCTATAATAAAGAATCTTAATTTTCACTAATATAAACTAATTATATTTAATAAATTTATCAAATTCTTTTTGATCCATTTTCAATAAGAATTTCTCAATCAAATCAGCTGCTGCAATTAAATCATTCATGTTACATACACCTAATGGAGAATGTAAATATCTTTGAGGTAATGAAATTGTAATTGTTGCAACTCCTGCATTCCCATACTGCAACTCAGCTGCATCAGTTCCTCCGCCTTGTGCAACATATTTATAAACAGGAATTTTAAATTCTTTACCTAATTTCATTAAATAATCAATTAATTTAGGATCCATTAATGTTCCCATATCTTTAATTCTTAAAGCTGCACCTTTACCTAATTCTTGTGTTCCTGGTATTGCTCCATAAGTGTCATGAGAAGCGCAAGTATCTAAAGCAATAGCAATATTTGGTTTTACCTTTTGAACAGATGTCTTAGCTCCACGTGTTCCTACTTCTTCTTGCACAGTTCCAACAAAATAAACTTGTGATTTTAATTTTTTATTTTTTACTCTATTAATTACTTCTTCTAAAACAGAAACACCAGCTCTGTTGTCCATTGCTTTTGCAGCAGCATACTCTTCATTCATCATAAAAGGTTCTCCTGTTAGACACACTCTTGAACCTACTTCAATTAAATTATCTTCCGCTTCTTTCTTAGATTTAAAACCTAAATCTACATATAAATCTTTTAATTCAGGAACTTTATTTCTTTTTTCCATTTCCAAAATATGAATTGAAGTATGTCCAAATACACCTTCATATTTTTCACCTTTTGCATTATAAACAATAGCTTTTGATCCTATTACTGTTAGAGGTCAAATTCCACCAATCATACTCAATCTTAATTGACCCTTATCGGTAATATCTTGAACTATAAACCCAACTTCATCCATGTGAGCTGCTATTTGAATTACAGGTCCTGTTTTTGGTTTATCTTTTTGATAAACAATAATTGAACCCATTCCGTCTCTTTCATAAACTAAATTTTTATCTTGTGTTGATTTTTTTAATTCTTGAGCAACCGCATCTTCATATCTTGAAAGACCATCTATTGAACAATATTTTTTAACTTTATTAAACATATCTTTAACGTCTTTTTTCATAATTAACTCCTTGTGATACTAATTAAATTATAAAATTTATTTAATTAAATTTTGGTATGAATTTCATTATCATCAAATTCATCTATTGATTCAATAATTTTCATTCTTAATTTTTTTAAATTATTAATTTCATTTTTTAAATTCGACAATGATAATTTGACAAATAAAATATCATAAATAGAAGCAAAATAAGACAAGATTTGTTTGTTTTCAACAATAAATAAATTATCTTTGTTTAATCTAATTATTTTTCCTAGTTCATCAGGTAAAACTCAATTTACTTTATTATCATCATTTTTTATTTCTTCCAAAGTTCATTTTTTGTTTTCTATTTCTTTACATTCATTATCAAAAATTGTTAAAACAATATCTAATGTTTTATATTTTGTTTTACTTAGGTTTTCAATTTCTGAACTCATTAAATCACTTAAGAAAACATCTTCATCATTATTGATTTTCTCTTCTTGCTTTTCTATTTCTTTTTCTTTTGATCTAATTATAATTATTTTAAAATTTTGCTGCAATTTAGGTTCTTCTACTTTTAAATAATTTGCAAATTCAGAACTTAGTCTTTCTGGCAAAAACTTTAATTTTTCTAGGTTATTCTTAACTTTTATCGGATCATAATCATTATTTCAAACTTTATTAAAAACAATAGATAAAGCTCTTGCATCTTCTAATGGATCATGATTCAATTTTATATTAATATCTAATGCTTGAATTAACTTTTTTAAACTTATATCTTTTACTTTTAATTTCCCACAAATTAATTTTTGAGCATCAATCAATTTAAGATTTAGTCTTTTTGATAATTTAGTTCTTTTCAAACATGCTTTCAGCACTATATTATCAAAATTTCCAAAAGAATATAACTCTGCCCCTTTAGCAAAATTACTAAATTTTAAAATAACCTCTTTTTCTTGCATAAAATTTTCATTTTTATAAAAATCTCTTGGTTTTTTTAGAAGATTTGAAATTCGATTTGAAATTTTTTCAAAATAAAAATATTCATTAAAAATTACTTCATTATTGTTTTCATTAAAATAAATTGCTGAAAGTTGTAATGGATGATTATTTTTATATCTTTTTTTCTCCATACATTCAGCTTCAAAATCAAGAAATATTTTTTTCATATAAAGATAATATCAAAATAAAGCTACAATAAATTTGAATTTTATTATAAAATATAACAAGTTATATTTCATTCAAGTTTTATAATGGCACTTAAATGGATTCAACGAGTGTGTCCCAACAATTGAGGATGATGTTGTTAGAAATTTAAGGAAGTAAGAACACTCACAAAACAAAAAGAATAGGAGAACATAATATTTTTATGGCAAACAATACAGAACATAAAGATGAAAAAGAAATAGTTTCATTAAATAAACTTTTAGAAGCTGGTGTTTATTTTGGACACAAAAAAGATAAATGAAATCCAAAAATGAAACCATTTATTCATGGAGTTAAAAATGGAACACATATTATTGATATTTCAAAAACATACAAAGCATTAGAATTAGCATTCAAATTAATTTCTAAAGCTTCAGAAAAAGGTGCCTCATTTATTTTTGTAGGTACAAAAAAACAAGCCAAAGATGTTATTAAAGAACAAGCTTTAAGAACAAATAGTGCTTATGTAAATGAAAGATGATTAGGTGGAACACTTACAAACTCAAAAACAATTTTTTCAAGAATTAGAGTTATGGAAGATTTAGAAGATCTTGAAAAAAGAGGGTTTGAAGGATATACTAAAAAAGAAGGAATTCTAATGAAGAAAGAATTAGAAAAACTTCACAAAAACTTAAATGGTATTAGACCTATGCAAAGAGCTCCACAATTTATGATTGTGGCAGATCCAAACGAAGATCTAATCGCTATTAAAGAAGCTAAAAAAAGAAATGTTAAAGTTATTGGAATTATTGATACAAACACAGATCCTGAATTAGTTGACTTAGGAATTCCTGCAAATGATGATTCAATTAAATCATTAAACTTAATTATCACAATTTTAGGAGATGCTATTGTTTATGGTAAAGGTGGAGCTACAAAATACGCTTACCAACCAGATGAAGCAATTGTTTTACCTCAAGAAGAACATAAAACTCAAACAATGACAACAAGAGTTAAAACAAAAGAAGGTGCAAAAGAACCTAAAAGAATTTCAACTAAAAAAATAAATGCTTCAAAAATTAAAAAAGAAGAAGGAGAAGATGAATAATGGGTGATTTAATTAAAAAATTAAGAGAAATGACAGGTGCAGGATTTGTTGATTGTAAAAAAGCTTTAGATGCTTCAAACAACGACATAGACAAAGCTATTGAGTGATTGCAAAAAAATGGAGCAGCAAAAGCTGTTAAAAAAGCAGGAAACATTGCTGCTGACGGATTGGTTGCAATTTCACAAAATGATAAATGTGTTGTAATATATGAAGTTAATTCACAAACAGATTTCGTTGCTATGAATGATGATTTTAAAGAATTGGTAAAACACATTGGTCAAATGTTGATCTCAAAACCATTCCATAATCAAGAAGAATTATTAGCAATTAAAGATTCTAATGGAAAAAATATTGAACAATTAACAATTGATGCAACTGCAAAAATTGGAGAAAAAATAGCATTCAGAAGAGCAAGAGTTGTTGAATTAACAGAAGGAATTAATGTTGGTACATATGTTCATTTCGATGGAAAAAAAGCTGCAATATTTGTAGCAAAAGGTGGAAATGAAGAAAAATTAAAAGGTATTGCAATGCACATTGTAGCTATGAATCCTGAATACATGGAAGAAGCAAATGTTCCAGCAGATAAAATTAAAGAATTAAAAGCTGAATTTGCAAAATCACCAGCTCTAAATGGAAAACCTGAAAAAGTTCAAGAATCAATCATGGCTGGTATGTTAAGAAAAGAACTTTCAAACTACACATTGACAGAACAAGATTATGTTGTTGAATCAGGTAAAACAGTAGGTAAATATTTACAAGAAATTGGGGCTGAAGCAATTGATATGATTAGATACGAAGTTGGTGAAGGGATTGAAAAACAAGAAGTTGATTTTGCAGCAGAAGTAGCAGCTCAAATGAAAAAATAATTGAATGATAAAAATTAAAGGTTGTAAAAACAACCTTTTTTTATTCGATAACATTACTATGTGTAATATTTTTTGCTCAATCAACTTTATGATAAACAATTTCATAAGCAACACATTTTGGAATATCAGCTAAAAAGAAAATAAAGTAAGCTCATGAAAATGAAACATTAAGTTTTACTAATCCAAAACAAATCATACATAATCATCCAATTTGTAAAATTCCAGAAATTGCTTCAACAATACCAACTGTATTAGTCAACCCTCCAACAGCAATAATTCTACTTCTTGAAACAAATCATACAAACATTGGGATAAAGACAGTTATTCCTAATAAAGTGTTTCTAATATTTGTTAAAAAAACTTTTCTTCCTTTATCTAGTAGTTCGTTAATTTGATCAATTGATAATTTACCTTCGTAAAATTCTTTAATTTCTTTTTCATATCCTCCTGCTAAAAAAATCATATAGACAGTTATAAAACAAAATATCAAAGCAATTAAACCTATAATTGTTCCAATAACTAAATGATAACCTTGTAATTGTTTTGCATTTGTTTTTGCTTGATCTATATTATTACTTCCTAGTTGATTTCCGATATAAACCGCTACTGTTGCAGACATTGATTCAAATGTTGTTCAAAAAATATTGAAAAACATTCCTGTTATTCCTAAAATAGTTGCAGATGAAATTCTTAAATCGGATTGACCAATCGTTCCTGTTCCATAACCTATATTTCAAAATATAAATCTAATATTTACAGTAATTGATCCAATTGCAAATAATAGAAACGATCAAATTCTTTTAAAAAATTGTTTAAAAATATGAGGCGACACTCTAAATATTAAAAATACATTTACATAAATTGTTCTATCTTTAAATCAAATTCATGTCATTAAGAAAATAATTGCAACAACATTTGAAATAATTGTTGAATAAGCTAAAAATTCAATACCTTGTTTTAGTCCATAAATAAAAATAGAATTCAATGAAATGTTAATTATCAACATAATCACAGAACATAACATCGAAATAAAACCATGATTTCTTTCACGAACAACCATTGATATAGTAAATGCTCATGCATTTAAAAATCAAGCAATCGTAATTAATCTTAAATAAGATATTGCTTGTGTTTAGATGTTCTTTGAAATATGGTCAAAACCTGAAACTAGTTTTACCATAAATTGAGATGCGGCTGCACAAGGGATAGCAAATATCAAACATATAACAACACTAAAAATAATTCTAAGATTGATTACTTCTGTGACTTTTGCTCAATCTTTTTTACCAAGATATTGAGAAAATAAAGCAGTTCCAATAATAGTCGTTTCAGCAATGATGCCTAATTGAATTTCGGTCCAAGCATTTGCATATGATAATGCTTGATTACCACCTGCAATATTAATAGACATAAAATTATCGACAAAAGTGTTTAACGAAAAAATAAATGATGAAAAGATAACAGGTAGTGCTGTCATTGTAAACATTTTTCATATTTGTCCATTTTGAGGCAAATTTTGCTTTATCTTAAATCAAATATTTTTCATTTTTCTCTATTAATACAATATTTATTTGATAGTTTCCAAAATCTATTTATTGTAAAAAATATAAATATTATTATATTGAAACTACTTTTTATTTAGCAAATTTAATTCTTTACTCATTGTAGATGTGGATTTCATGTCTTTGATGTCTTTTTTAACTTCTTTCATATCTTGTTCTAATACATCAAGACGTGATTTAACATCCTTCATATCTTTTTTAAGTTCAT
>CASFBV010000071.1 GCA_949293065.1 uncultured Mycoplasma sp. | reverse complement strand
TTCAAACGCAATTATATTTATTTCATTATTTTTAAATTGATTTAAAAGAATTTTTAAATCATCCTTAATAAATTCAAAATTTTTTGTTCCAATTGATGTTGAAATGAACTTAATCTCATAATCATTTATTATTGTCTTGATATCCTTTATTGATTCAAAAATTGCAAATTCATTTATAACATCAAATGTCTCATCATCATAAAAAATTTTGTATTGATTATTTTCTTGAAAATAATTAACCATATTTTTATTTGGATCTATGAAGATGGGAAAAATATTATTTTCTTTATAAAGTTTTGCAATCAAACCTCTTCCTATATTTCCAGCTCCAAAATGAATAGCTGCTATTTTTTGCATGAAAGATTATCCTCCATTCATTCTACATCTTCTTTAACTGTAACTTTTTTTAAATTTACAATTTGTTCTAATGTTTTAATTTTAAAACCTTTTGAAATTAAAATGTCACATAAATCTAAATCATTTTTTGCTTCTAAAATATCCTTTTCATATTTTTTTAGATCTTCTCAATAAAATGATTGTGGATTGTATCCTGCCATAATATTTTGTTTTTTAATAACTTCGACTATTTCTTTATTTTCATTAATTTTAAACATGGTATCAAAAACAATGTTGCAAGATACTAATCCTTGATTTTTTTTAGCATTTTTTTTATGTAAATTTAAATCCTGTTCATCAAGCAAAACTCTTGCTGCTTCATGTATAAAAATTAAATCATCAGATTTTGCAATTTTTTGAATTTCTTTAAATCCATTTTGTAGCGATTCTAATCTAGTTGAACCATTTTTAGCAAAAATAACATTTTTAGTATTTTTTATTTTATTCTTATGTTCAAAATCTATTACTAAAATAATCTTATCTAAATGAGAACTAATGTTATTTAATAAATAGTTAATTGCATAATCATCGTTAACTTTGTGATATTGTTTTGGATGGTTTAAACCTGTTCTTGATCCTATTCCACCAGCTAATAAAATCATATAATTCATAATTTAATTATTATCCTTCATTTTCAATAATTCCTTTTAATCTATTCATGGAAATAATAGAATCTTTTATTCCTTGAATGCCTTTGCCAGAATTTTTTATTCCTAAAAATGGAAATACATCAGGACCTCTTGATGGTGCACGATTTATATTTACAGTCCCAACTTCTAAAAGAGAAGCAATTCTTTTTGCTTGGTCAATATTTTGACTAAAAATTGACGCTTGTAATCCAAATTCAGAATCATTACATATTTCAATAGCTTCTTCTATTGAATCAAAGGAGATAATTGGCAATATTGGTCCAAACTGTTCTTCATTTGCAATTTTTGAATCTAATGAAACATTGTATAAAGCAACTGGCCATAAAATATTACCTTTTCTTTTGATTGGTTGATTTGTTTTTGATCCTTTTTTGTATGCATCAAGTAAAAGTTGTAAGTTGTATTTTAAAGATTGAATATCAATCATTTCTGTGATATTTGAATTTGTGCTTAAAGCACTTCCTACTGTTAATTTTGAAATTTCTTTATCTATTAATTCTATAAGCTGTGCTTCAACTTTTTTATCAACCAAAACTCTTTTTATACATGTGCAACGTTGACCATTATAAGCAAATGCTCCATCAACAATTCTTTTAGCTGTTTTTATTAAGTCGGCATCTTTTAGGACAATAGCTGCATCTTTCCCGCCCATTTCTAAAACAACAGGGATGAGTGGATTATTTTTGGCAATTTGTTTCCCAATTTTTGTACTTCCAGTAAATGAAATCACATCTATATTTTTATCATTAATAATAAAATCTCCAATTTCAGAACCTTTACCTATAATGCAACTTACTTCTCCATTTTTAAAACCAGCTTCATATAGTAAAGTACTTACAAATGCACCAACACAAGAACCTTGAGTCGCAGGTTTATAAACTACAACATTACCAGAAATTAGAGCTGGGGCAAGTTTTGAGATTAGAAGATTTAGAGGATAATTAAATGGACTAATTGCCAAAACAACTCCCAATGGTTCATAACTAAATTTTCCTATTTTGCCTTGAATGTTATGTTGTTTTTCATCAATAATTAAAGGGTTATTAATTATTCTTTCATATTCTTCGATCGTATCTTTAATGTATTTTATTGAACGATCAACTTCATTGATTGCTTCTGTTTTATTTTTAGCTACTTCTAAAACAATTAAATTTGATAACTCATCACAATTTTCTTTTAATAAATTAGCAAAATTTAAAAGTCATTTTTTTCTTTGTATGAAATCGACATTGCGATAAATGTAAAAAGCATTTTTAGCATCACTAAAAATTTTTCTAACTTGACCTTCTGTTGAAACTTTTGGAATTGAACCAACCATCTCTACTCCATTAACAGGTGAAAAAACATGTAATGCATCATCAAAATTATTTATTATTTTGTTTCCAACAACAACTTTATATAATTTTCCATTCATAAATACCTCTTTTATATAATTAAATTTCATTCTAGTCAAAATATTTAACATTGTAAATTAATGTCAATCATCATCTTGTTTCTACTGTAAAATTTATTCATCTTATGCAGTGTTTATAACACAACAACTTTTAAAAAATGTTTTATTTAATTATTGTTTTATTATTCCGCCTGTTATTTTGCAGTCTCTAGGGAAAGAATCATCATCATAGTAACATTTTTCAGGCAAAGTCACTTCTTTAATATTTGTATTATAAAAAGCCTCGTAACCAATTTCAGTTACTGAATCTGGGATGGTTACTTGGGTTAGTTGGGTGTAAGCAAAAGCAGAAACATTAATTATAGTTACTGAATTTGGGATGGTTACTTGGGTTAATGGGGTCCAATCAAAAGCATGATCACCAATTCAAGTTACTGAATCTGGGATGGTTACTTGGGTTAGTTTAGAGTTACTAAAAGCTGCTCATCCAATTTCGGTTACTGAATTTGGGATGTTAATATTTGTTATTTTTGTTCCACTAAACCCCGATAAATATTTAACTGAATCTGGGATGGTTACTTGGGTTAGTTGGTTATTATCAAAAGCATAATCACCAATTCAAGTTACTGAATCTGGGATGGTTACTTGGGTTAGTTGGTTATTAGCAAAAGCTCAATCACTAATTTTAGTTACTGAATCTGGGATGGTTACTTGGGTTAGTTGGTTATTAGCAAAAACATGTTCACCAATTCAAGTTACTGAATCTGGGATGGTTACTTGGGTTAGTTGGTTATTATCAAAAGCATAATCACCAATTCAAGTTACTGAATCTGG
>CASFBV010000070.1 GCA_949293065.1 uncultured Mycoplasma sp. | reverse complement strand
TTTTAAGCAAAAAAACAGAAAGTAAAAATAAGTTAGAAGTCTATAATACACTGAGAACTCTTGGTTTTAATGAAAAACAAATAAACTTGGTTTCAACAAAATTAGTAGAAACAAATGATGTTGATCAAATGATAGAAAAAGCAATAGAAATAATTTCAAATGAACAACAAAACAACATCATTAAGGCCCAATAATTTTGATTGTTTTATTGGACAGCAAAAAATTATTGATACTATTAAAATAATTATTGATTCATCTAAAAAAAATAAAAAACCTTTAGATCACATTATTTTTTATGGACCACCAGGAAGAGGAAAAACAACATTAGCAAATATCATTGCCAATCAAATGGGGGCAAGAATAAATTATGTTCAGGGAGCCTTATTAGAGAAAAAATCTGACATATTATCTATATTTGTTGGAATTGAGAATAATGATGTAATTTTTATTGACGAAATTCATTCAATTAATTCTGGTCTTGAAGAATTGATATATTCTGCAATGGAGGACAATGTAATTGATGTTCCAACAGGACCTGATGGAGAAAAAAGAATTATTAGAATGAAAATAAAACCATTTACACTAATCGCAGCTACAACTGAATTTTCGAAAATCTCACAACCTATAAGAGATCGATTTGGGATTATTTTTAAATTATCAAATTATAGCAATGATGAAATAGCAAAAATAATTATTCAATCTGCAAAAATTTTAGAGCATGAAATCAATTATGAGCAAGCTCTTGTTATAGCTAATTATTCCCAAGAAACACCACGTCTTGCAAATAGATTGGTAAAAAGAATAATTGATTTTGCAGATTATTATAATAATGGAATTATTGATGAAAAAATAATTTATAAAACATTAAAAAATCTTTCGATTTTTAAAGAAGGATTAACTGAAATTCATATTGAGTATCTCAAATTACTTTTAGATGTTTTCGATCAAAAAGCAGTTGCTATTGATGTTATTGTCTCATTGTTAAATGAAGATAAAAAATTAATTGTTAATGAAGTTGAGCCTATACTTCTTTCTAAAAAATTAATTATCAAAACATCAAGAGGAAGAAAGATAACATCTGAAGGAGTAGATTATCTACTTAAATATAATCTCAATCCATTCAAAATAAATTTTAAATAAGGAGGAAAAATGAAAAAAAATATAAATAATTTTGATAGCAATTTAAAGATAGATCTTAAAAATTATATAAATAGTGAATGACTTATAAAATTAGAGGATAGAAACATCAGTTCATTTTACGGAGATGATAATATTAAAAATATTCTTATTAACTTAAATGATATATTTAACAAATTTGTTGATATCTTTAATAAATTTGTAAATTTACAATTTGAATTATTTTTAGAGCAAGGTAAATGAAATGATAGAGTTGAAAAAACATTAGAAAAAATAATTCAACAAATTCAAGAAATCAAAAGAAAATAAAATCGTATTAATATGCACTATTAGCTTATTATTTTTAAATACATAAAAGTTGCTTATTTCTGAAAATTCTTTTTCACTAATATTTATAATGTAATTTTTTTACATTAGATTATTTGCTTCTTTTTCTGAAACAAAAATTTCAATTTTATGTCTATCAAATCCTGAAACAAAAAATAATGCTTGCCCTCTTTTTGCTTTAGCAATAAATAATCTTTCATCTTCTGAAATACCAGAACCATATGATTTATACATTTCTGTAACATCTTTAACATTATTAGGAGACAAATTAAAGAAAAAAGAATATTGAGTGTTATTTAATATTGCCTTTGTTTTCTTTGATACATTTTCATTTGATATAAAATCATCCGGATTTTGAGAAATAATGATAATTCCGCCATTTCTTTTTCTAATTCTTTTAACCATTTGATAGACAAAATCAAGAGCAACAGGATTTGATTCATCTATTAATAAATGAGCTTCATCTATAACAATAATTATTGAATCTTTTGAATAATCATTATCTCTAATTTCATTTTGAATATAGTTAAGTGATAAAAATAATTGTGCTTGTGTGATCCGATTATTGTTTTTTTCAAATAATGAATGTAAATCAAAACAAGCCATTTTTTTATTAATATTAATTGATGTATGCTTATTGTATAAAAATGATAACTTACCATCATTTGATAATTCAGATCTTAAAATCTCATGAATGTATTGAACATCTATGTCATTATATGACTTAGCAATTTTATTATTTTTGGAAATTGCATATTCATAAATATTTGTAAAAATAGGTCATTCATTTGAATTTATTTTCT
>CASFBV010000069.1 GCA_949293065.1 uncultured Mycoplasma sp. | reverse complement strand
TAACTAAGTATGGAATAATAAAATATTTCCCATTAAATAAATTTCACTGTTCATATTTTTTAATTTGTTCAGCTGATTCAACAATCATCAATTTATTTTCTCTTAAATTCGATAAACAAATTTCACATTTATCCAAAATTGAATAGTATTTACAAATTGAACATTCTTTTATTGATGATAAAATTTCAATAAATTTTTTAAATTCACTTTCTAGTTGAGAATAATTTTTTTGCTCTAAAAAAAATGAAACAATTTTTTCAGCTTGTCTAGTTGTAATTGTTGGAATTTTTTTTAAAATATCAACTAATTCATTAAATTCTTTGAAAATCATTAAATCATACCTTTTGTGATTGAATCATTAATCTTTTTCTTTTGATCTTGAATATCTTCTAATGCTTCATTCAAAGTAATAATTAACATATCTTGCAATGTTTCTTTATCTTCTGGGTCAATCAAAGCTTCATTGATTTCAATTGATTGAACTTTCATAGCTCCATCAATAACTAATTTAATTCCTTGTTTTTCATACATAAAAACTTTTGAATTAAATTCTCTTTCATTTTTTTCCATTTCAGCTTTCATTTTATTTGCTTGTTGCATTAATTTGTTTATATCCATAATAATCTCCTATTCTTTTTTTCTTGTAAATATACTTCCAAAAATTGATTTAGATTTGTTTTCAACTTCCACAATTGATGTAGCTTCATCAATTAAATCGTCATTTTGAACATTAGTAATAGGTTCAAGTGGTTGAGCCTCAGGAACTCGATCGCTTTTTTTCAACTCTGCATATAACTCTTTTGAAACTACATAATCCTTTTTAGTTATAGCATAGAAATGGACATTATTTCCAAAATACTCTGACACAAAGGCTCTAAATTTAGAATCTGATGATTTTTGATTAATATCATCAATGACTCAGTCTTCTTCTGATGAAACAAGAATAAAATCATTTGATGAACAAATAAACCTTACTTCTTTTAATAGAACAGCAAATGAATCATATTCTTCTTTTTCTGTACAACTAGATGTCTCTAATTTTTGCTTAAATATATCAAAAGTGTCTTTTTTTGATAATAAGAATAAATTAACAATTTTTGGTTGTGACAATGAATAATCATTTATTTCAATTGGGCTTGTTGCTGTTCGATTTTTATTATCAAGATTGAATTCTTCTGTTTTCACTTCTTGAATATTTTCTTCCTCAATGTCTTCTACAAAAGATTCATTAGAAATATCAGATGAACTAAATGAGTTTGTATCAGTAACAGGAGCTTTAAATGAGTATGATTCTTCTTCTGATGTTTGTGAAGTAACAAATTCATTTTCTTTCAAAATTTCTTCAGAAACATTAATCTCATTTGTATCAAAGACTTGTCTTCCAGTTTCATATGAGGTTAATAATGATTCATCAACTTCTTGATCACTACCATCAATTTCATTAGATAAATTTAATAATTCGGTTGCACTTCTTATGATTTGATCTTCTGTGTCTAATTTATTATTTAAATCAGAATTTATATCCAGTGGTTGGGTTTGTTCCCTTAAATTTTCTAATTTTTCTTCTAATGTTTTTTCAAAATTTTGTTCTTTATTTTGTTGGATTTTTTTCAACTCTTCATCTAATGAAAAATCATTAGCTAAATCAAATTCACTTTCGATATCTTCTTTTGAAAAATCACTTAATATCGTTTTTGTTTCGGTATTTGATTTAATTGTATCAATTGGTTGAGACATACTTTGTGTCATTGAAAAATATTCATCAGTAATATCACGATATTCACTTTTAACATTGTGTTGTTCTTTTGTTTCATTTTCATTACCAAAACTTTCTAAATTAGTTTTTTCAGTTCTAAATGATTGTTCTTCTTGTGTTTTAGATAATTGATGTTCATCTGATTTTTTTTGTATATTTAATGCCTGACTTAAAATTTCTTTCTTTTCAATATCTATCATTGATTCTTCAAAAGAACAAATTTTAATAATAGCAAGCTGAGTTAATTGTTGTGGAATATCGGTAAATTTAATATCATTATGCAATTTAATAAATGTATCAATTACTTCATAAGCTACTTCAGGTTTAAAAATAATTGAATCAAGTATATTTGAATTTACAGAAATTAAATTTCTATTTCTTGTTTTGTTATATATTATGAAATCTTTTAATAAATCAATTAATGAACTTATAAATTTAGAAATATCAACACCTGATGAAACTAAATTATCAAAATATTGTAATACCTCTGAAATTGATTTTTTTGCTAACAAATTTAGAAAATAAACTTGTGTTTCAATTGTTGATAATCCAAATATTTCAACAATATTTGAAATATTAATATTTGAATTTGAATAAGCATTAATTTGATCAGCAATAGATAAAGCGTCTCTTAAAGAACCATTTGCAAGAGAAGCAATCATTTCAACAGATTCAACATCATACCTAATTTGCTCTTTGTCAAAAACATATTTAATTTGCGCTTCCAAAACTGATTTAGAAATTTTCTTAAAATTATATCTTTGAACTCTGGATAATATTGTGTCTGGAATTTTGTCAGGATTGGTTGTTGCAAAAATAAAAATTGCATGTGCAGGCGGTTCTTCTAATGTTAAAAGAAGAGCATTAAATGCTCCTTTTGTTAACATATGAACTTCATCTATAATATAAATTTTGTATGGACTATTTGTTGGTGCAAATTCAACTTGTTCTCTTATAGTTCTTATATCATTAACGCTATTGTTTGATGCTGCATCTATTTCAATAATATCTAATGATTTACTTGCATTTTCTAAACATCTATTACATATTTGTTCAGGTTGTTCTGAATGAATACAATTAATTGCATTTGCAAAAATTCTTGCAATTGATGTTTTACCTGTTCCTCTAGGACCAGAAAATAAGTATCCATGTGATATTTTGTTCATTCTAATTAAATTAACCAATGTTCTAACAATGTGTTCTTGACCTACAACTTCATTGAAATTTTTTGGTCTATAAGTTCTATAAAATGCTTTATATTTCATAACTTTTTATTTTATCATTTTCAATGAAAAATAAATGTGTTTTATGTATGAAAATATTAATAACCATAAAATTCAATAAGAATTTTAAATATTTAGATAGTTTTGAAAAATTTAAAGCAAATGCAAAATTCGTATGTATATTTTGAAACTACCATTATTTTTTTATTTCATTTTTATGAAATGATTCAAGTATGTCTAAACGAGATTCAATTTTGTCTAATCTCTCATCTACTTTTTTGTTAAACT
>CASFBV010000068.1 GCA_949293065.1 uncultured Mycoplasma sp. | reverse complement strand
TCTCCATATCTTGAATTAACCCTTGGTTGATCATGATTATTTAAAAATACAGCATTTCATCCCTTGTTAGATAATCCTAATTGTCATTGTTTAATTAATTCTTTAAACTCTTTTTTATCTCATGGTTTATTTTCTCATTTTTGTCCATTTTTATAATCAACTTTTAAGTGATGAAAATTAAATACCATATCCAATTCATTTTCCTTTGGGTTAGAATATTTATTACAATTTTCAATTGTTGTTGAAGACATTTCTCCAACTGTGACAATATCTTTATATTTACCAAAAGACGCCTTATTAATTTCTTTTAAATATTTATGAACATCAGGATGATCTGTGTATAAATGCTTACCAAAATCTTTTGTATCAATAAATTCGTTTGGTTTTCCAATTAAATTAACAACATCAAATCTAAATCCTTTAACTCCTTTATTTAATCAAAAATTTAAAACATTAATTAATTCTTTTCTTACTTCTGGATTTTTTCATTTCAAATCTATTTGTGTTTTATCAAATAAATGTAAATAAAAGCCTTCGAATTCTTTTTGGTATTGTCATGCAGAACCACCAAATTTTGATACTCAATTGCTTGGAGTTCTCTTAGAATCTTTACTTTTTATAATATAGAAATAATCTTGATATTTTTTCTCTCCATTTATTGCTTTTTTAAATCATTCACTCTCTGTTGAAACATGATTGAAAACCATGTCAAACATAATACCAATATTTCTTTTCTTTGCTTCACTTATTAGTATCTCTACGTCTTCCATTGTTCCAAATGAAGGATCTATTTCATAATAATTTGCAACATCATAACCATTGTCATTTTTAGGAGATTTAAATATAGGAGTTATTCAAATTAAATCAATACCCAAAAGAGATAAATAATCTAATTTCTCAACGATTCCTTTAATATCACCTATACCATCACCATTTGAATCATAAAAGGATATTGGATATAATTCATAAACAACTTTTTTACCTAAATCTTTTGACATAATATCTCCTTTTATTTTAATTCAAATGCTACATCTTCTCTTTTAATTTTAGTTCCTTCAAATTTTTTATCAATTGAAGTTGTAGATTCTGGAGTAACTAAAAACATTGCTCTTTGATCCAATTTCTCTTTAATAATTTCATCACGTTTAAACTCGCAAATCAATTTACCTTGTTTAATTTTTGAACCTTGTTTTACATGAGATTTAAATATTTTATCTGTTTCTAAATTTACAGTATCTACACCAATATGAATTAAAATGGATGTTCCATCAGGTCCAACAATTCCATAAGCATGTTTTGTGTCAGCTACTACTTCTACTTTTCCTGTAATTGGAGCGTAAACTTTTCCATCTATGCAATCAATTGCAAGTCCATCACCTAACAATCTTTTTCTAAATACTTCATCATTTACTGTATCCAATGAATAAACATCGCCATTTCCAATTGAATAGATTTTTGTTAATTTTTCACAACTTAAGTTTTGATCTTCTTTTTTAGATGATTCTTTTTTAAACACTTTTTTGATTGATCCAACAAAATCAAATTTAGATTTAGATAATACATATGTTAAGAACATTGTTAAAGCTGTTCCTAATACCGCTGAAACCAGGAATCATGTTCAACCTGTTCCAACTCATGTATGTACTCCTTGAATTGGTGATTCAGGTTGAATTGTAATAACTCCTAATCATGCCCCATTACCTATTCCATTTGATGTTACACCAGCTGCAACTGCTAGTGTAGATGCTGCTGCTGAACCTATCATAGCTGATAAGAAGCAATATGAATTTTTCAAGTTAACTCCATACATAGCAGGTTCAGTTACAGCTAATCATGCTGAAGTTGTGGCTGGGAATGCAACTTGTTTTACTTTTTCATCTTTTCTGTTCATAATTCCATACATTAGACATGCTGCACCTTGACAAATGTTTGAAAGAGCTAACATAGGGAAGATTAATGAACCGCCTAGTGTTCCTGTATTTTGAGCCATTACAGCATTCAATGTATGATGTAGTCCTGTAATTACTAATGGTCCATAGAAAAATCCAAATATTGGGGCCATAAAGTATTTTGCAATACTATTTGTTAATGCTAATGAAAGAATGATAGAGATTGTTGTTCCAACCACAAATCCTGCTGGACCTATCGCAACCATTGCTAATGTATAACTTGCTAAAACAGTTACTAATGGAACAACAATTTGTCTTAAAACTGGTGTTGTTTTAGCTTTTAAAAATCTTTCAATATATACCCCAACAAACGCAACTCCAATAGCAGGAATTACTTGTGAAGTATAACCAACTCTAATTGGATATGATCCTCACCCATCAAAAGTAAATTGTTTATAT
>CASFBV010000067.1 GCA_949293065.1 uncultured Mycoplasma sp. | reverse complement strand
TCTTTTTAAATTCTGTAGCTAATTTTCTTTTTTGTTCATCTGTAGGAACTAATTTTGCTAACTCTTCACTATCTTTATTTGAACCTGTAATTACTAATTTAATTTTTTCTTCTCAATCTGGTCTTTGTTTAATCATTTCTTTATAAATCAAATATGCTATCTTTCTATTAAAAGCAACAAACATAACTTTTCCATGAAGCGCTCTTGCTCTATCGTCATAATGTTTTCAAAAATCAGAAACAACTTTTTTAATAACATCTTCATTTGCTAAAATTTCAGAAACTCTAATAAGTTTCTTTTTAATATGTTCATATCTTGCAGATTTGATGTAATCAGATTCTATGTTTTTTTCTTCATCTGAATACATTTCATCAAGATCAGGCAATTTATATTTATCAAGTAATATTTCAACCCTTCTTTTTTCATAATGAATTGGAACTGTTGATCCATCATTTTCAGATTGACTCATTGTGTATTGATCTATGTAATCTCCAAAAATATCTGTTGTTTTTTTATCACCTTTTAATGGTGTTCCTGTGAAACCAATAAATTTAGCATTAGGAAATGCGTCTCTCATATATTTTGCATATCCTTCTTTTTCTATAATTTCATTTTTTTCTTTATCTATTACATAATCAGTTTCTATATTGTTGTGAGAACGGTGCGCTTCATCAGCAATGATAATTACATTATCTTTCATCGATAATGGTTCAGTTGATTCTGTAAATTTTTGGATAGTTGTCATATAAATACCGAAATCATCATCATTTGAAAGTTTTTCTTTTAATTCTTTTCTTGACATAATTTTAATAGGTTTTGTATATAGATAATAATCATGTGCTTCATCAAATCTTGTATATAATTGATCATCTAATTCGTTTCTATCTGTAACTAAAATAATTTTGTAATTTTTATTACTAAAGTATGTTTTGATTCTATGTGTTAAAAATAACATTGTTACAGATTTACCAGAACCTTGTGTATGTCAAATAACCCCTGCTCTTCCGTGTTTTGCATTTTCAATAGATTTAACCGCTTTTTCAGTCGCGTAATATTGATAGTATGTAGGGATGTACTTAATAAATTTATTTTTTGATTTTGCAAAAAATATGTAATTTTTTAAAAGATTTATCAATGTTTTTTTATTATAAATACCCACAATATTTTTGTGATAGTTTTTTGACGCTCCCTCTCTATCTTCCTTGTAATCTATATCTTGAATTATTTCTTGACTTGAATTTATTCTTTTTCAAGACCACCAGTGATTGAATTCAGATGTTGATGCTCCATATCTAGTAGAAAATAAATTTGACACACATGAAAAAACATTTCAATACATAAAATTATCTTGTGACCTAGCATAAAAAATAACTTGATCATAAGCATCTTTTAAAGTTTCTTTTGCTTCTGGCGATTTTAACTCAATTATTGAAATAGGAAGGCCATTTAAATAAATAACAATGTCAGGGATTCTTATTGTTCCATTTACCGATATTTCCATTTGTCTTATATATTTAAATTCATTATTTTCTTCATTACTAAAATCAACCAATCAAACTTGCTTTGTTATGTTTGAAACCTTATCTAATTTTATTCCAATTCCTTCTTTCAATCATTGAAGAGTTTGAAAGTTTCCTTCTTCAAAACTTGTTGCACTCAATTTTTTTATTTTTTCTATTGCTGCTTCAATATATTCAATTTCTAAATTATTGTTTATTTTAATCAAACTGTTTTTTAATTGTTTATAATCAATAACAATAGTTAAATTATTCCTATTAAATGGAGTCTCATATTTTTTATAATTTAAACTTTCTAATGTATCAGAAATTAAATCTTCAGCTATTTTTTCATTTAAGATAATCATATATAAATTGTCACTTGTAATTATATCATCTTTAATTTTAATAAACTTCAATATAATTAAAACCCTCTTAAAAAGAGAGTTTATTTTATATTGTTAATACCATTGAATGTTTGTTCTTTAATTTTTTCTGTATCTCAATAATTATTAAGAATAATTCTTCTTCTTAACCTTGCTCTTGATGATTCAAATAAAATCAATAATCTTGGAAGCAAGAATGTTGCAAACACTAAATTAACGATTGCAAATCCAAGCATAAATAATCCAAAAGATCAAGGAAGAGAACCAATAAACACAATAAACAATAAGAACATCACAATCACAATTACATTTAACACAATTGTAGATTTCAATGATTTAAATGTTTGTTTGTAAACTATATCTTTAATGTTTTCAGTTGTTAATTCTTCAATTCTAGAATTTTTCAATTTGTAATGAATTCTTGTTATTACATTTAAATTTACTAATGTAAATAATATGAATCCAAATACAGCAGCAACTGAAACTAATATGTTAATTTGGAATAGTCCAAATGCTAACATAAATCCAAAAGCAATAATCGATATCAATGAGCTAATCAATAGTGACAATGCTTTTGATCAATCCATTCAGAATAAAACAAATAGACAACTTACAACAATCGCAAAT
>CASFBV010000066.1 GCA_949293065.1 uncultured Mycoplasma sp. | reverse complement strand
GGGTGGCTGTAACCCACTTCTTTCGAGTTCGGGGGTTCGAATCCCTCCCCCTCCACCATTTTGCCCCTTCGCCAAGCGGAAAGGCATCGGATTTTGGTTCCGACATGCGTAGGTTCGAATCCTACAGGGGCAGCCATTTCATTGTAATGACCAAAAAATCCTCAATTGAGGATTTTTATTTTTTAATCAAATTTATTTTTTATGAAATTTAGGACAAATTTCAATTTTTGGATTTATTCCTAAAAAACCAGCACCTCATCCTGTATGAAACATAGTTGCAAGAGAAGCTTCGTATGAAAGATCAATATTTTTGTTCATATTCTCTTTTAAAGTATCTTTTAAAATATTTATAATTTTTGAATCAAATGCATAAATATTTGAATATACAAAATCATCTTTTGACATATTTCATTTTTTAATAAAATCATCAATTTTTTGAACTATTTTAGATGCTGCTATTTTTTTAGTTCTTGAAACTCCTGGTGTAGTCAAAACGTGATCGAATTCTACAATTATTGATAAATTTAAAGAAGTCATAATTGCTTTTTTGATACCTTTTAATCTTCCAGATTTAATGAATGTTTTAAATTCATAAGGAATAATGTATCCTATTGTTCTTTCATCATACCATTTTAAAAATTGCATAATTTCATCAATTGAATTATTTTCTTGTTCATATCTTTTTTTCGCTTCTTGTGCTGCATATAAATATGCTCTACCTACAAATTTATTATTAAAAACATGAACATTTTTAAATTGTTTTGAAAAATTCAAAATATTATCATGAGATGAAGACAAATAAGAATTGATAGGCATATAAATGACTTCATCATACAATGAAGACAATTTTGACATTTGTTCTTCAATTAATGATAAAGGAGCTAGTGATGTTCTAAAATCATTCGAATTTTTAAATTTATCAACTATTTTGTATTTTTCATTATTTGTGTAAAATCCTTCATACCACTGTTCATCTCCAACAAATAATTGAAGAGGAGTCAAAAAGATGTCTGGATAATTTGACATCTCTTCTTCTAGTAATCCTGAAAATGTAGATATTACTATTGCAATTTTTTTATTTTTGGCGGAGCTCATGGTTAATTAAAAATTATTTTTCCTCTTTTTTATTATTTTCTAGTTTAACATCATTTTTTTTGATTTCTTCTGGTTTAAATGTAACTTTTTCTTTTTCAATTTTTACGGATGGATTTGAAAGTGAAATTAATTTAT
This sequence comes from uncultured Mycoplasma sp., assembly GCA_949293065.1. Classification (GTDB taxonomy): domain Bacteria; phylum Bacillota_I; class Bacilli_A; order Mycoplasmatales; family Metamycoplasmataceae; genus UBA710. The sequence goes on along the minus strand of CASFBV010000066.1, from coordinate 2,996 downwards.
CAATTAAAAGTTCATTTATTAATGTTGGTTCAATTTGTTCTTTCTTAATCATTTGATATGCAATTTGAGGATCTATATTGTAAAGTTTTCCAATTCTCTGATATTGTCTATTAAAATCTTCTTCTGTTGGTTTAATTTTTAATTGTTTTGAAAGCAATGAATAAACAACAGATTTTTGAACAGATTTATTTGCCTCAACTTTCAATTCTTCTTTAACTTTATCATCTGTATATCCTGTTATATCGTAATAATCTTTTTTAGATAATCCTTGAGCTTTTAAATTTTCTTCAAATTTTTTCATAAGAGCTTGTAATTCTTTTAAAACAATAGCTCTTGGAGCTGGAATTTCATTTGTTTTAATAACTTCTTGAACAAAATCATCCATAAATTTCATTCTATTTTTTTCAATCATTTCTCTTTTTGAAAGATCTTCTAAATAATCAACTAATTCTTTTTCATTTTTAACATCTTTAATGTTTAATGATTTAATAAAATCTTCAGTTAATTTTTGCTTATCATTATATTTAATTTCATGAATTTTAATTTCAAATTTTGCATCTTTATTTCTAAATTCTTCTTTGTAATATGTTTCTGGAAATTTGACATTAATTGAACCTTCTCAACCTAGTTTTTTGCCAATTAATTGATCTTCAAACCCTGGTATAAATGAATTAGATCCTATTTTTAATTCATATTGTTTTGCTTCTCCACCTTCAAATGCTTCATCTCCCATAAACCCTTTAAAATCAAGAATAATTGTATCGCCATCTTCTATGATTGCGTCTTTACCTTCTTTTGGTAATAATAAAGTTCCTCTTGATTGTAAATCATTAAGGTGTTTTTTTGCATCTTCTTTTATTTCTTTTTCAGTTGGTAATTTAAAATCAACTTTTATTTTGTCATAATTTTTAATTTCCATTTCTGGAAATACTGGATAAATAAAAGTAATTTCTAATTCATCATTTGATACTTTATCAATTGTATAAGTTGGAGAATCTAAAACAACATCTTTTTTTTCATCAATTTGTTTAGCAGCATCTGCAACTGCAACATTCAATAACTTAGAAGCAGCTTCTTCCCATACATTAGTATCTGAAATATTTTTTTTCAAAACTTCAATTGGAGCTTTACCTGGTCTATAACCTTTGATTTTTATTTTTTTAGAAATTCTATCAAATGCTTTTTTTTGTTCTTCTTTTCAAACTTTTTTATCTATTGGAACAATAATTTTAATTTCAGAATTTTTTGAATCATAAATTTTTTCAATTTTTGTACTCATAATTTCCTCACTTCTTTTTTAAAATGCAATAACTTTATGAACTATTACAAATATAATTAAAATTATACCATTATTTAAAAGTGCAAAGTTAATTAATTAAAATCAAAAATTTATATTTCATTTTTTATAATTTTGTAAATTTTTTGTTCTTCTAATGTTAAATCATTATTTGATTTTATTCCTAACATTACTTCAGAAATATTTATGAATTCATTTGAAATATCCTTGTATTCAAAAAATAAAGATTTGGGAAATTGATTCATTAAATAGATAAAAAATATTTTTTGAGCAACTTCTATTATTCCGGGATTTTCAATATTTTTTTTAGATAATGATATTAAATTCTTTATTGAAAAATCTGTTTCAAAAATCGTTTTATTTTTAGAAGGATTTATAATTTGATTTTTAATATTAAAGTTATAGTCAATACCTTGAGTGGCTAATGTGTTGTAGATGATAGATTTTATTTTGTTATCTAAATTTTTGAAATTAAATATATTTTGCAAATCATCAGTATTATTATTTCAATTATAAACATCTAAATTGCTGCATAAATCAATCAAAAATTGAACATCATATTTTTCATAATCTAATATCATTTCAATAATTTCTTCTTTAGAAAAATATGTTTGTTTTATTTTTGAATCTATATTTGGATTTAATTTTTCATATAAATTAATTATTTTATCTTCATATATTTTTGGAATGTAAGGCATTTTTAATTCATCTTCTATTAAAATTAGTGCTTCTTTCAGTTTATTTTCTTCAATTAATTTTTCAATTTTTTGAATCAATTCATCATAATAATTGCTCATAAAACATTTTCCCTCTTTATAATTTTGTTATGAAAATTATTTTTATTAATATTAAATATGATAAAATAAATTAGTTATAAAAATGTATTTTTATTAAAAATATCAAATTAGAGGGGAAAATATGCCTAGAAGAAGAAGAGATGGATTTGATTATTTTGTTGATAGATATGAAACATCTTATGTAGATGATGAGTTTTATCCAGATGATTATATACCAGGTGATAGATTTCAAAAATATAATAGATATACAGGCGAGATTCAAGGTAAACCTAGATTTATAGATACATCAACAGTTTATTTTCCTCAAAGACAAGGAACAATGGAATTTTCTGCTTTACCAGGTCAAGGTGGTTTAAATCCTAATGTTAGACCTTTAGGTGAGCAAACAATGATGATTACACCTATTAATCCATATAGTCAAGGAATGGTAGCTAATATAACACCTGTTGCTCCTGTTGCTCCAAATCCTTATTTACAACAAACAATGGCACCTGGTGTTAATACACAACAAATACAAATGCAACAAATGGAGTTATCTCACAAAATTGATAATTTGGGTTATGCTATGAATACTTTAGCGATGAAGGTTGATAATACAGCTGCTAAAATTGATGCAACAGGTACATTAACATTTAGAAATCCTATGAGAACAGAAGAAATTCCAGCAAGAAGACCTGTTCCAGCTCCAACTCAAACAATTCAAGCCTCACCAGCAATAGTTCCAGCACCTGTAGTTCAACCAACAGCAACAGTTGCTGTTCCAAAAACTCAACAAAAACCTAAGAAAAAGAAAAAACTTTCAAAAGGTGTAATTATTGGTGGAACAATTGGAATCATTGTAGCGATAGCATTGATTGTTGTAGGGGTTCTATTGATTCTCGGAATTATTTCATTCTAGTTAT
>CASFBV010000065.1 GCA_949293065.1 uncultured Mycoplasma sp. | reverse complement strand
TTTCAAGCTAATTCATTGTGATTTTAAAAATTTTAAAAATGAATTAGAGAAACTTGGAATTCATAAAGTTGATGGTATTATTGCAGATTTAGGTGTTTCAAGTCCTCAACTCGATAACAAAGATCGTGGATTCTCATATAGTAAAGATGGGTTTCTTGATATGAGAATGGATCAAAGCCAATCATTAAAAGCATGAGATATTGTCAACAACTGATCAGAAGAAGAATTAATTAAGATTTTTATTAATAACGCAGATGTTAAAATGCCAAAAAGGGTAGTGAATGCCATTATAAAAAATCGACCAATTAATACTACTTTAGAATTAGTTGAAATTATCAAAGCTTGCTTGCCAGCAAAAATTGTCAGCAAGAAAAATCCTGCAAAAACAGTTTTTCAAGCTATAAGAATTGCTGTCAATAATGAATTGGAATCTCTTGAATCTATTCTTGCTGAATCAATTGATTTATTAAAAACAAATGGAGTGTTAGCAATTATAACATTCCATTCAATTGAAGATAAAATGGTAAAAGATTTTTTTGGAAATTTGATCAAATCTAAAATTGATCCAAAATTGCCAATTCAAGAAGAAAAAAAATTTATTGTAAAAACATTAAAACCAACAGATGAAGAAATAAATCAAAACAAAAGAAGTAGAAGTTCTAAACTAAGAGTTCTAAAAAAAATTAAGGAGTAAATGTGGAACAAAAAATAATTATTGAAGCTCTTATAAAGTTTGACAGCATAAGAATTGTTGCGGCTTATAAGACAAAAAAAATAGTTTTTATTCATAATGAAGAAATTAATTTATCTAAAAAAACTTCAAGTGCTGTTATCAAAAAAAATATCAAAGATATTTTTCAAAAAATTGAAAACAAAACTAATTCAAAAGTAAATAAGATAAATATAATTTTTGACGACTTAATGAAAAAATCTGAATATTTAGAAATTTCTACAAGAATTTTAGAAGAATTTAGTGAATTTGGAAATAATCAAGTTTTAAGTTCAAGAGACTTTGAAAATATCATACAAAAAATGGTAACTAAAGCAAAAGAATCTGAAACATCAAAACAATTAATTTCAGTTATTCCATTTAAATTCATCTTTAATATTTCTAATTCTAATGTTGAAAATTGTTCAGAATCATTTCCAATTGGTTTGAATGTTTCAAAAATTAAATCTATTTTCTCAATAAGATACATGGATAAAGAAAGTTATTCAAGAATTGTTGAATATTTTGATTCATTAAATATTGAAATTGAAAACATAGCTCTTGAAACACAAACTTTAATTTATGAAAACAAAGAAAGTAATTCATCTAAAATCGATTTTTCTTTAGTAATTAAAGATAATAAATCTATTTTAATATCAAGTGAAAATGATATTGTCATTAAAACTGATGAGTTGAATTACTCATTTGAAAATCTTGTTAAAAAAATAGCTGATAATTTTTCTATTTCAAGTTACGAAGCTGAAAAATTAATCAATAGCTATGGAAAAGTAGAATTAAAAGAAAATGAAGGAAATGAAATTATTTATTCTTCAAGTTTGAGTAATACTTATACACCTATTAAGAAAGAAGATTTAACAAATATTATCAAATCATTTTTAAAATCTATTTGTCAACAAGCAAATGAAATAATTTGCAGTAGATTTAACGAAAGTTTTATTGAAAATTCTGAAATTAAATTATTAGGACAATTATCAAAAATACAAAATGTTGAAAATTATTGTTCAAAATATTTTGAAAATATTAATGTTATATCTATTTCAAATAAAGAAAATATTTTTTCTTGAAATGAAAATTACATAAGTGCTGCAAACTATTGTAATTACATTGAAATGATAAATAATAAATTGAATCCTGAAACATTTTATTATAATAACAATGATGACTACAATAGAAGTAACAATTTAAAAAGAAAACATTTGATTGATGCATCAAAAAAACAAAAAGCATTATTGGCATAATGGAGGTTAAAATTTATGTCTAATGAAAAATCATTTATGAAAATAAGTGTAATTGGTATTGGAGATTCGGGTAATAGAATAGTTGATAATATCTATAAAAAAGATTTTGAAAACATTAATTTTTATTACTTAAATTCTAATAAAAAAGCATTGGACAAATACGATTTAAGCTCTTCAATTTTTATAAATGCTAATGATTTAAATGATGCTAATGACTTGATTATTAATCATGCAAAAATTAATGAAATTAAGTCATTACTTTCAAATACAGAAATATTAATTTTAACAGCAGGACTAGGCGGAAATACAGGGACTAGTGTTTTGCCAGTTGTTGCAAAAATCGCTAAAGATATGGGAGTAATAACAATTGCTATTGTCACATCTCCTTTTTCTTATGAAGGTCAAACAAAAGCTGAAATATCAAAAAGAGCAATTGAAAAACTAAATGTTTATGCTGATACAACAATTGTTGTTTCAAATAATCGTTTAATCAATAACTTTCCAGATATTACAACAGCAGATGCTTTTAAATTAATAAACAACGTCTTGAAAAATTGTATTAAAGCATTTATTGA
>CASFBV010000064.1 GCA_949293065.1 uncultured Mycoplasma sp. | reverse complement strand
TCTAATTTTTGAATTGTTTCTTTTGAAGGATTTAAATAAACTTCACCAGTTGTTCCATTAATAGCAATCATATCTCCTGCTTTAACTTTTTTAGTAATATCTCCCAATCCTAAAACAGCAGGTATTTCTAATGAACGAGCCATAATTGCTGAGTGAGATGTTCTACCACCAATATCTGTTGCAAAACCTTTAACAAATTTTTTATTTAATTGAGATGTTTCAGATGGAGTTAAATCCATTCCAACAATAATAACTTCTTCATTAATTGAAGTTAAATCTTGTTTTTCAATACCTAAAATATTAAAAATGATTTTTTGACTAACATCTTTGATGTCAGCGGCTCTTTCTTTCATATATTCATCATCCATTGATGCAAACATATCAATATATTTATTTGAAACTTCATTAACTGCATACTCTGCATTTACTTTTTCACTATTAATAATTTGAATCATTTCTTCTTTCATCATTGGATCTGTTGCGACTTGAATATGAGCATCAAAAACAGCTGCATGTTCTGCATCTAAATTTTTTGAAGCAATTTCTTTGATTTTTTCTATTTGTTTAACTGCATCAGAAATTGCATTATCTAATTTTTTAATTTCTTGGTTTGGATCAGAAGTTTTTTTTACAATGTTAATATCATAATGTTTTAATTCAAACACTTTTGCTATTGCAATACCTCTTGATGCTCCAATTCCTTTTAAATTCATAAATCCCCCTCTAAATTCAAGATATAGTAATTTAATTATATAAATTTTATCTTTTAATTTAGAAATAAAAAACAAAGCATATTGCTTTGTCTTAACTTTACTTTTACTTTAATTAATTAGTCAATTAATTTAATTTTTGCTAATTCTGATTTAATTTTTTCAATAGCTTGATCTGCATCTGGTCCTTCTGCTTCAATTGTAATTTCATCGTTTGTTTTAATACCCAAAGCCATGATATTCATAATTGACTTAGCATTTCCTTCTTTACCTTTTGAAATAATTTTAATATTTGAAGTAAATGAAGAAGCAACTTTTGTTAATTCAGAAGCAGGTCTTGCATGGAATCCAACTGGATCAATAACTTTTGCAGTAAATTTTGCCATATTTAATCTCCTTAAATTTTTGTAAAACTTTATGCTTAAAAATTATATAACAAAATAGATAAATTTAGAATAAGTTGGGTATTTAAAGGAAAAATGAGCTGTTTATGATATAATATGAATTATTCAAATAAAACATAAAAAAGGAGTAAAAATGAGTCTATTTGGAAAAGATATTATTCAAAAACCAAAAAATCTTGTAAATGCTAAAGATATGGTTAAAAAAGCTTATGAAGGAAAATATGCAGTTCCTCATATCAACATTAATAACTTAGAATGAACAAAAACTATTCTATTAGCAGCACAAGAAGCAAACTCACCTATTATTTTAGGAACATCTGAAGGTGCTGTTAAATATATGGGTGGTTTTAAAACTATTTATGGAATGGTTACAGGATTAATGAATGATTTAAATATCACAATTCCTGTTGCATTACACTTAGATCATGGTTCATTTGAAGCAGCAAAAATTGCTTTAGAAAATGGATATACATCAGTTATGTATGATGGATCACATGAAACATTTGAAGTTAACTATGAAAACGCAAAAGAAATTGTTAAATTAGCCAAAAAATACAATGCTTCAGTTGAAGTTGAAGTTGGGTCAATTGGTGGTGAAGAAGACGGAATAGTTGGAGAAGGAGAAATTGCAAATCCTGAAGAAGCTAAAAAAATGTCTGACTTAGGAATTGATTTCCTAGCTGCAGGAATTGGTAATATTCACGGACCATATCCAAAAGGATGAAAAGGATTAAAATTTGACGCTTTAGAACAATTATCAAAAGCATGTGGAATTGGAATGGTATTGCATGGTGGTTCAGGAATTCCTAAAGATCAAATTCAAAAAGCAATCTCATTAGGAATTTCAAAAATTAATATTAATACAGAATTACAACAAGCAAATGCGAAAGCAATATGAAAATTTGTTGAATCCGGAGAAGCAAAAAAAGGTAAAAACTTTGATCCTAGAAAATTATATGCTCCAGGAACAAAAGCAATGAGAGAAACAGTATTAGAAAAAATTGAAGAACTTGGTTCAAAAAACAAAGCATAAAAAAGCTTTGTTTTTTTTCTCAAATTTTCTACTTACTTCCTCATTATCATTTGTTCCTACAATCACAAATTCTTGCACTATAGTTTCTAACTATTGTAGAGAATTAACTGTTACAAAAATTATTGATGGAGATACATTTACAACAAAAGATGGAAAACATAGATTATTAGGTGTTGATACCCCTGAAACTTATGATTCTAAACACAACTTTCAACCAACAACAGGACCACAATATTTTTATGGAATGAAAGCTAAGAAAGAAACAACAAAAAAATTATTAAATAAAAAGGTTGAATTAGAAGAAGTTAAAAAAGATAAATATGGAAGATGAGTTACAAGGGTAACTCTTGAAGATGGAGAGGATTTTTCTTCTTATTTAGTTGAAAATGGGTTAGCAGCAGTTAGATTTATATCACCTATTAAAACTAACTATTTTTATTATTATGACGCTGAATACATAGATAATTTATATCACTTACAGGATCAAGCTAAATTAGAGAAAAAAGGAATATGAGCTGAAAATAACGAAACACTTAAAAAAATATATCCTTCTTAATTTTCTATTATAATATTTTTATAAACATCTTGTTTATGTAGAGAGTGAGTTTAAATGACAAACATTAATATTTTAGTGATTGTTATTTCAATAATTTCATTATGTGTAATAGGAATTCCAATTCTATTTGGATTATTATTGCCAACATTAAAACCTAAAATAAGTAAAACAACAAGTAAATATTTATATGCTTTTTCATCTGGATTCTTTTTAATTATGGCAACTGTTCTATTTATTGGAGAATCAAAAACTCACTTACAAGAACACTTTAAACAAGTTATTCATAACGATGTTGGAGCAAAAGCAATAACAGGAGCATTGATTGCTGGTATTGTTTTAGGTGGTCTTTTAATTTCATTAGGTGTTAAATATTTATTTGGAAGAAATCACGGACACAAAAATCATCAGCAAGAAAATCATGAACATCATGACCATGATGATATTGTTTTTAATATAAATGATTACAACCCTAAATCAAAAGCATTTGCAATCTTTTTCTTACTTTCACATAGATTACCTGATGGTTTAATTATTGGATTATTATGTTCTCAAATCGCAAGAGAAGGCATTAGTCCTACAAATATTATTTTCCTAGTATCTTTTATAATCCATGTTATCCCAGAAGAATTAATTATTTACTATAGACAGATTGAAATGGGAATAACAAGAAAAAAGGCTATGCTTAATAGTTTAATTGCAACTACAATTATTATTCCACTAATTATTGTAGGAGCTATTATTGGATGATTCTCGCTTGAAAATGAACTTGCAATTCATATTGTTCAACTAATTGCCGCGTCTTTCTTATTATTTATTTCAATAATTGAATTTGTTCCAGAATTTCTACATGATATAAAAGACAATGGAAAAAATTGATATATTACAATTTTGATTTTTATTGTAGGAATTGCAATTGGTTTATTTGTTCTTTGCTTCCACGATCATGAAATAAATAATCATATTCAAAATGCATCAATTTTAAATTAAAAAGATATTGATTAAAAATCAATATCTTTCACGTATTTAGCATTTTCTTCAATGAATTCTCTACGTGGTTCAACATCATCACCCATTAGAACTGAAAACACTTGATCAGCTAAGGCTGCATCTTCAATTTGCACTTGAAGCATTTTTCTTGCATTAGGATCCATTGTTGTTTCTCATAATTGTTCAGGATTCATTTCTCCTAGCCCTTTATATCTTTGAATTCCTATTTTTTGATTTGGATTTGCATCTTCAATTCTTTTTACAATTTCATCTTTTTGTTCATCATTATATGCATATTCAAATGTTTTTCCATATGTTATTTTGTATAGAGGTGGTTGAGCAATATAAATGAATCCATATTCAATTAATGGTTTTAGATAACGATAGAAGAATGTTAATAATAGTGTTCTAATATGAGAACCATCAACATCGGCGTCAGTCATAATAATAACTTTGTGATATCTTAACTTATTAACATTGGTTTCAGCTCCAACACCTGTACCTAATGCTGTGATAATTGAAGCAATTTCAGCATTTTCAAATACTTTATCAATTCTAGCTTTTTCAGCATTAATTACTTTACCTCTTAAAGGTAAAATAGCTTGTGTTTCACGATCACGACCCATTTTTGCTGATCCACCAGCTGAGTTTCCTTCGACAATATATAATTCACAAATTTCTGCATTTTTTGATGAACAATCTGCTAATTTACCTGGAAGTGAATTTCCGTCAAATAAAGCTTTTTTTCTTGTTGTTTCTCTAGCTGTTGTAGCAGCAAATCTTGCTCTTTGAGCAAGTACGGCTTTTTCAACAATTTGTTTAGCTTGCTCAGGATTTTCTGCCAAGAATCTTTCTAATGTTTGTGATAATGTTTTATTTACAGCAAATCTTGCATCTTTATTACCTAATTTAGATTTTGTTTGTCCTTCAAAAATAGGATCAACATGTTTTACTGAAATAATTGCTGTTAAACCTTCTTTAACATCTTCACGTGTTAATTTTTCTTCTTCTAATTTAAACAATTTATATTGCCCTGCATAATTATTTAAAATTCTTGTTAAAGCATCAGTAAATCCTTGTTCGTGTGTTCCGCCTTCAATTGTTGAAATATTATTAGCATATGAAACAACATTTGGTTGATATCCTTGATTATATTGCATTGCAACTTCTACTAAAACATTTCCCGCATCACCTTTTACAGATCCTTCAGCATAAATGATTTCATCATGAATTAATTGTTTTCCTCTATTTAATTCTTTAACATATTCAACAATACCACCTTCAAAGTGGAATTCTTTTTTAATTGGTTTTTCAGGTCTTAGATCACTAACTGTGATTGTAATTCCTTTATTTAAATATGCTATTTGTTTAGCACGGTCAGCAATTACAACAAAATCAAATTCATTTGGTTCCATAATTGTGAAGTCAGGATGGAATGAAATTTTTGTTCCTGTATCATTTTGATCAACTTCACCAATTACTTTAATTTGTTCAACACGGTTTCCTCCATTTTTGAATTCCATGTAGTGCAATTTACCATTTCTTTTAACTCAAACTTTTAAATTTGTACTTAGAGCGTTAACAACAGAAGCTCCAACTCCGTGCAATCCACCTGAAACTTTATATGTTTCAGAGTCAAATTTCCCTCCAGCATGCAAAACAGTTAAAACTGTTTCAACTGTTGATAAACCTGTTTTAGGGTGAATATCTGTTGGAATTCCCCTTCCATTATCTGTTATTGTTACATATCCATCTTTATCAAGTTCAATAGAAACAATAGAAGCAAATCCTGCCATTGCTTCATCAATTGAGTTATCCACAATTTCTCATACAAGATGGTGTAGTCCTTTTTTTCCAGTTGTACCAATGTACATTCCTGGTCTTTTTCTAACAGGTTCTAAACCTTCAAGAACCTGAATACTATCTGCTGAATATTGATTTGACATTTTTACCTCTTTTTGAACTTAATACTAATATATTTAATTATATCAAAAAGAATAAAAAACTCTTTTCATTAGAAAGAGTTTTTTATTAATTCAAGAGTAATATTTTATTTATTTTCTTCTTTTTTTTCTTCAACAACAACTTCTTTAGGTTGTTCTGATGATGAATTTTGAATTGCTTCAATTCCAGGTAATTCTGCACCTTCTAGCATTGCTAGACATGCTCCTCCACCTGTTGAAATATGTGAAAATCTTGATTCTAATCCTAATGATGTAATAGCAGCAACACTATCACCACCACCAACAATTGTGTAAGCTCCTGATAAAGAACCAATAGCTTTAGCAATTTGTTCTGTTCCTAATGAATAATAACTAAATTCACAAACTCCTAAAGGTCCATTTCAAATAACTGTTTTAGCATTTTGAATCTCTTTTGTAAATAATTGAATTGATTTAGGTCCCAAATCCAATCCCATATATGTAGAAGGAATTTCTAATGGATTGTATGTGTTGTAAATAGGTTTAACATTATCAAATTTAGGAGCTAAAGCAGCATCAACTGGTAAAACAAGTTTATCTTGGTATTTTTTTAAGTATTCTTTAGCTAATTGAATTTGATCATCTTCAACCAAAGAATTCCCTACTAATAAACCTTGAGCTTTTCAGAATGTAAATGCCATTCCTCCACCAATAATAACTTTATCAACATTTTGAATTAAATGTTCAATTGTTTTGATTTTGTCTGATACTTTTGCACCACCAATAATTGCTATTGCTGGTCTTGCTGGATTATTGATAGCTTTTGAAATTTTTTCAATTTCTGTTTTAACTAAATACCCAATTGCAGATTCAGCAATATTTGAAGCAATCCCAACATTTGATGCATGAGCTCTATGAGCTGTACCAAATGCATCATTTACAAAAACATCTCCTAATGATGCTCAGAATTTTGCTAATCTTGGGTTGTTTTTTGATTCAGCTTTATTATTCAAGTCTTCAAATCTTGTATTTTCAAGCATAATAATATCGCCTGATTTCATTGCTTTAACAGCATCTTTAACAATTTGTCCCGCTGTTTCAGGAACAAATTTAACTGATTTATTAATTAATTTAGAAAGTTCAGCAGCAACAGGTTTTAAAGTTTTTTTAGCTTTATCTGATTCTTCTTTAATTCTTCCTAAATGTGAAAGTAAAATTACTTTTGCTCCTGATTCATAAGCTTTCTTAATTGTTGGGATGGCTGCAACAATTCTTTTGTTATTTGTGATTTTACCATTTTTCATTGGAACGTTAAAATCAACTCTAATAATAACTCTTTTATCTTTTAGTTCTAGTTGATCAATTGTTTTTTTATTCATAATTACTCTCTTTACTTACTTTTAATTTCTAAGCAATAATTTATTATTGGATAACTTTTGTAACTGATCCAGCTCCAACAGTTTTTCCACCTTCTCTAATTGAGAATTTTGTTCCTTCTTCAATAGCAACTGGGTAAATTAAGTCAACTGTTAAGTTAACATTATCCCCTGGTGTAACCATTTCTGTTCCAGCAGGTAATTCAATTCCTCCTGTAACATCAGTTGTTCTGAAGTAGAATTGTGGTTTATAGTTTTTAAAGAATGGAGTGTGACGTCCACCTTCTTCTTTTTTAAGTGCATAAACTGCAGCTTCAAATTTTTTATGTGGAACAATTGTTCCTGGTTTTGCTAATACTTGTCCTCTTTCAACATCTTCTTTAGCAACCCCTCTTAATAATAACCCTGCATTATCTCCAGCCATAGCTGCATCAAGGTTTTTTCTGAACATTTCAATTCCTGTAACAACAGTTTTTTTAGTTGGTTTAATTCCAACAATTTCAACTTCTTCATTTAATTTTAATGTTCCACGTTCTACTCTACCTGTAGCAACAGTTCCACGTCCTGTAATTGTGAAAACATCTTCTACAGCCATTAAGAATGGTTTATCTGATTCACGTTGTGGTGTGTCAATGTATGAGTCAACTGCATCCATTAATTCGAAGATTTTAGCTTCTCAAGTTGCATCACCTTCTAAAGCTTTAAGAGCTGAACCTTTGATGATAGGAGCATTATCACCATCAAATCCATATTCTGATAATAATCCTCTAACTTCAAGTTCAACTAATTCTGTAATTTCAGCAGCTTCTGCTGGTGAACCTAACATATCTACTTTGTTTAAGAAAACAACAATTTTTGGAACCCCAACTTGTTTTGATAACAAAATGTGTTCTCTTGTTTGAGGCATAGGACCATCTGTTGCTGCAACAACTAAGATAGCTCCATCCATTTGTGCTGCCCCTGTAATCATGTTTTTAACATAGTCAGCGTGACCTGGACAGTCAACGTGTGCATAGTGTCTTTTTTCTGTTTCGTATTCAATGTGTGATGTATTGATTGTTATACCACGAGCTTTTTCCTCTGGTGCATTATCAATAGAAGCATAGTCTTTAGCTTCAGCTAATCCTTTTTTTGCTAGTGTAGAAGCAATAGCTGCAGTTAATGTTGTTTTACCATGATCAACGTGACCAATTGTACCAATATTAACGTGAGGTTTACTTCTGTCAAAATTTTCTTTTGCCATATTTTTTCTCCTTTTATTTGTTTTTTTGTTTTTTATATTTAATGTTTAATAGTTTACTAAATTAATCAATTATTTTTTTGATTTTTTAGCTGGTTTTTTAGAAACTTCTTTTTTTGAAGAAGTTGATTTTGTTTGGCATGATCCACAACATGAAACATTTCATCCAATATTGTGGAATGCTTTTGCTCCTGGGAAAACTGCTACATCTCCCAACTCTTCTTCAATTGCTAATAATCTATTATATTTAGCAATTCTATCAGTTCTTGACATTGAACCAGTTTTAATTTGTCCTGTGTTCAGTGCCACTGATAAGTCAGCAATTGTTGTATCTTCAGATTCACCTGAACGGTGTGACACAACTGCAGTCATATTTGATTTATGAGCTAATTCAATTGTGTCAAGTGTTTCTGATAATGTTCCAATTTGATTTAATTTAATCAAAATTGAATTAATTGTTTTTGTTTTAACAGCTTCTGTTAAGATAGCTTTATTTGTAACTGTTAAGTCATCACCCATGATTTGTTTTTCTTTACCATAAGTATCATTCATTTTTTTGAACCCATCTCAATCTTGTTCTGCAAATCCATCTTCTACAGAAATAATTGGGAATTTTTTAAATAGATTTCCATAGTATTCATTTAATTCAGCTGAAGTAAATACTGTTTTTGTTTTAAGATTTTCAAATCCTGGTTTTTTAGCTTCAATAGCTTTTTGTAATTTTCCAAATGTGTATTTTTTAGTTTTTACATCATAAAGTTCTGATGAAGCAGCATCCATTGCTATTGCAACTGCTTTTTCACCTTTTAATGCTGGATTAAATCCTGCTTCTTTAATTGCTTTTACTAAAAATTCTAAAGCTTCTTCATGAGATTTTAAGTTTGGTGCAAATCCACCTTCATCTCCAACTTGTGTTCCATGACCTGCTTTTTTCAATAATTTAGCTAATGTATGGAAAACTTTGTTTGCCATTTGTAAAGCTTCTCTAAATGTTTTAGCTCCAACTGGCATAATCATAAATTCTTGGAAATCTAATGTGTTTGATGCATGCTCACCACCATTAATAACATTTAACATAGGTAATGGTAACACTCTTGCATTTGTTCCACCAATATATCTATATAATGGTAAACCTAATTCATCTGCTGCACATCTTGCTACAGCTAATGAAACTCCTAAAATTGCATTAGCACCTAATTTTGATTTTGTTGGTGTCCCGTCCAATTTGATCATCAATTCATCAATTAATCTTTGGTCGGTTACTTCCATTCCAATAATTTCTGGGGCAATTTTTTCGTTAACATTGTCAACTGCCAACATAACACCCTTACCACCATATCAATTATTTTTATATTTTGCTGAATTTTGATCTCTTAATTCTAAAGCTTCTCTAGTTCCTGTTGATGCTCCTGATGGAACAATGGCAGAACCAAATCCACCAAATTCTGAAGCAACCTCAACTTGAACTGTTGGGTTACCACGTGAATCTAAAACTTCTCTTGCGTGAACGCTAATAATTGCTGACATTTTTCTCTCCTTCAAATTTTCTATTCGCTAATATTTTAATACATTCAAAACACATTTTTTTAAATTTTCACTCAATGTTATTACATTTCAAAACTATCAATTAATATATTTAATTGATTATTCAAAAAAATTTTTATACTTTATTACAATGTGATTATAAAACTAAATAAATATTGTTAATGTGCTCTATAAAAATAAATTCAAATTGCATTTATTAATTCACATTTAATAATTCATTTTTTAAGTAAAATCAAAAACTGCACCATAAATTGTAAATCAGACTTTTTGTCCCTTACTTTATAAAACACTCATCAACTATTGTTGATGGGGTTTTAGCTTTTAATAACAAAATTTATCTTATTTTTTATAATTTAAAAATGAATT
>CASFBV010000063.1 GCA_949293065.1 uncultured Mycoplasma sp. | reverse complement strand
TTAAATTTTATATACTTTAATTACTATCATTTTTTATTAAGTAATTAATAATTCAAAAATAGAAAGGAAGTTGAAAATGCTTGAAGTTAGAAATTTATCAAAAGTTTTCATTGATAAAAAATTGTTTCAAGATGTAAATTTAAAATTCACAGAAGGAAATACATATGGAATTATTGGTGCAAATGGTGCTGGTAAATCTACTTTTTTAAAAATTTTATCAGGACAAATTGAACCTACTTCAGGTGAAGTTTATGTTGAAAAAAATCAAAGAATATCTGTTCTTGAACAAGATCATTTTAAATATAATGATAAAAATGTAACTGAATTAGTTATCATGGGGAATGAGGAATTATCTAAAATTCAAGAGCAAAAAAATGCTATTTATATGAATCCTAATGCATCTGCAGAAGATTATGAAAAAGCAGCAGAATTAGAAGAACAATTTGGTCAAATGGGTGGATGAAATGCAGAAAATGATGCTCATATTTTGTTGACCGCTTTAGGAATAGATGAAGAAAAATTTAATTATCAAATGAAAGATTTAAAATCAACAGAAAAAGTTAAAGTTTTACTTGCAAAGGCTTTATTTGGTAATCCAGATATTCTTATTATGGACGAGCCAACAAACCATTTAGATCTTAAATCAATTAAATGATTAATTAATTTCATAAATGATTATGAAAAAATAGTCATTGTTGTTTCTCATGATAGCGACTTTTTAGATGAAATATGCACAAACATTGTAGATATTGATTTTGGTAAAGCTAAAATGTTTACAGGTAATTATTCATTTTGAAAACAATCATCACAATTAATGGCTGAAATGCAAAAACAATCAAATATGAAAAAACAAGAGCAAATTGAAAAACTTCAACAATTTATTGCAAGATTCTCAGCAAATGCTTCTAAATCAAAACAAGCTACATCAAGAAAAAAAGCTCTTGAAAAAATAGAATTAGAAGAAATAGTCCCTTCAACAAGAAAATATCCATTTATTAGATTTGAAGTAACTAAAAATCCAGGAAAACAAATATTAGAAGTTGAAAAACTTGGATATAAAGATGCTAATGGTGTTCAACTATTTGATAATGTTTCTTTTTCATTAAAACCAGGTGATAAATTAGCAGTAATAGGTGATGATGATATAGCTAAAACTAAATTTTTAGAAATATTAGTAGGAAAAGAAAAAAACTTTACTGGTTCATTTAAATGAGGATCAACTATTAAACCTGAATATTTTCCATCAGATAATTCAGATTATTTTAAAGAAGATATGCCAATGATTGAATGATTAAGATTATGACCTGTTAATAATGAGACAGAAGAAAGAAAAGATATTTCTGATCAAAGAATGAGAGCATTTTTGGGAAAAATGCTATTTAGTGGAGATACAGTATTCAAGGATGTTCAAAAATTATCCGGAGGAGAAAAAGCAAGATTAATGTTTTCAAGAATGATGCTAATTGATTCTAATGCTTTGGTTTTTGATCAACCATTAGACCATTTAGATACAGAAAGCATTGATGCAGTAATAGAATCAATTAATAAATATGATTCAGTTGTTATTTTCACAACATATAATAGAGCTTTAATTAGAGAATCATCAGTTATATTAGAACTTAAAAATAATTCATCATTTATTTTTAGAGGAACACTTGATGAATATGAAGAAAAAATGGGATATTAAATAAAAAAAGTTGCAATTAATATGATTTACAAAAATAAATTTTTATCAAAACTTCTTATATTTTTTCATTTCTTATGATATATTTTATTAATTAAACACCAAGAAAATGAAAGGTTAGATTATGTCAAGAATTAATAGCAAAAAACAAAAAAGAATTGATGCTAAAAAAAGACAAGAAAAAAGATTAAAAAAAGAACAAAAAGAACAAAGAAAAGCATCTAAATAATTTAAAGAAAAGAACATACTGTTCTTTTTATTTTGTTTAAGTAAAATATAGTTATGAAAGATCAAATTAGAATTAACAAATATTTGTCACAAGCTGGATATGCTTCTCGAAGAGAAGCGGAAGAATTAATTAAAAAGAATAAAGTTAAAGTAAATGGTAAATTTGCTATTTTGGGTCAAAGAGTAAATGAAAATGATGTTGTTGAAGTTAATGGCAACGTCATTAAGCTGATTGAAGAAAAAAAATACTATCTTTTAAATAAACCTAAAAAAACAATTTGTACTTTAAAAGATAATTTTAATCGTGTAAAAGTTGTAGATTTGATTGATGATGATTCTTATTTATTTCCTGTAGGAAGATTGGATTATGATACAACAGGTGTTATATTAATTACAAATGATGGAGAATTAGCAAATAAGTTAGCTCATCCTTCGTCACAAATTAAAAGAATATATCGTGCAAGATTAAATGAATCATTAAATTTAAAAGAATTTAATTTCTTAAACTCAGATGATGTGATAATTAACAATAAAAAATCAAAGCAAGTTGTAGATCAAGTGGAAAATAAATCGTATTTAATAACTATTTCACAAGGTTCATATCATCATATTAAAAAATTATTTGAATTAGTTGATAAAAAAGTTCTTGATTTAAAAAGAATAGAATTTGCAGGTCTAACATGTGATAAAATGCCTGTTGGATCTTATCGTATGTTAAAACCACATGAAATTAAATTACTAAAAAAATTAGTTAATTTACAATAGATAATATAATTTAAATTATGGATAAAGAATTAACATTAGCTTCAATAGAATCATTCACAGGAGGACTTTTTGCTTCTGAGATAGTATCAAAACCCGGAGCAAGTAAATATTTTAAGGGTTCATTAGTTACATATTGAAATGAAATTAAAGAGAAACTAGGGGTTGATACATCAGAAGGTGTTATTAATAAAAAAACCGCTCTTGAAATGGCCTTAAAGGGTAAAGAATTTTTTGATGTTGATATATGTGTTTCATTCACTGGAAATGCAGGACCTAATCCAATGGAAAACAAAGAAGTGGGGTTAGTTTTCATAGCGATTAATAATGAAGTTTATGAAATAAATTTTGGAAATATAGATAGAAATGAAATTAGAAAAAGATCTGTTGAATTTGCATTGGAAAAAGTAAAAAAAATAATGCAAAAAGTTTAGCTATTTATCATTGAAATTAGTTTATTATTTTGTTTTATATTGTTGTATGTATTTTTATTAGATTAACAAAAATCAACAAATGAAAAAGTTTAATGTATTTTTTGCTTTCTATATCTCTAATATTTTGTAGATTTTTTCAATTCACGACTCATTGTAGGTGTGGATTTCATATCTTTGATGTCTTTTTCAATTCTATCTACTTTTGTTTCTAACACATCAAGATGAGATTTGATTTCTTTTACATCGCTACCTATTTTTTTTATTGAACTCTTTTTGTTCTTTGATAAATTCATTAACATTTCCATAAAATTTAAAACTTTTTCTTCAAAATTTGATTTTTTTATATTATCCTTCTTTTTTCCTACAATTGTTAACTTTGTTTTCTTATTAGAAAGTTCAATCTCATCAAATTCATCAATTGATTCTAATTGATCAACCTTATCTTTTGCTTGCTTTTTTAGATATCTTAGCCATATGTTTTTTATTTTTAACATAAACAACATTTAGAAAGTTTCAAAAATTAAATGAAAGAAGTTTTTGACATCTTCTTAAAATAAATTAATTTATAAAAAATTAATATAATTTTTTATCTATTTTTAAAGTAAAATATATACATATTTTATGAAGCCTACAACTAAAAAGTTTCTTAAAATAGGAATGCCAATTCTTGGTGTTTCTATGTTTGCGGTTTTAATTGTTTGTGTTAGTGGTGTTTTAGTAAAAGTTCCTACTGTAAGTATTGGCGGATCAACAGCTGTTCTTCCATTGGTTGAAGCTTTTTCAAAAGAATATAAAGATATTGATATAGTTACATCAGCAGGTGGTTCAGGAGCTGGAATTAATTCAATTATTCAAGGGACAAAAGAAATTGGAATGGCTTCAAAAAATCCAAATATTTTAAAAGATAAAGAATCAAGAAATTATCAAGCATGAGAAAAAAAACAAGTTAAAACTTTAACAATAGCTTGAGATGGAATTGGAATTGTTTATAAGCCTTCATCAAAATCAAAAGATTTAGATATTTGTTTAAATGCTGATAATTTAGCAAAAATATATGCATCTTTTAGTGGAATAGAAAAAATAACATTTAATGATTTATTAAATAATGGAGATAATACAGAATTGATTCCATATGCAAGAAATGGAGGAGCTTCAATTTCAGGAACTGCAGATGGATTTTTAAAAGATTCTCATTTAGATTATCAAAGTTCAAGTTATTGAACTAATTTAACTTCTGATGAACAAAAAAGAATTTTAGATATTTTAGAAAATGGTTCATACGGAAACAATGTAGTTCAAACAGCTGAAGCAAATTCTCAAGCATGAAACAGAATTAAAGATGCAAAAGAAGGTTCAATAATTTATTTATCATCTGGTTTTATTTTAAACAATAGAAAACAAATTGAAAGTGCTGGGTTTAAAATAGCAAAATATAATAATTCAGAATTAACAAACGAAACTATTACACAGGGTTATAATTGGTATCGTCCTTTTAATTTAATTTATTCAATAAATCAAATTAAAAATAAAGAAAAAATTGTAAAAATGTTACAATGAATTTTATTTGATGAAAAAGCTAAAAATATAATTTCAGATGAAGGCTATGTTTCTTTAACAGAACAACAAATTCAAGATATGGGTTATTCAAATGGTGACATTAATTTTGTTGCTGATTCTCAATTTTCTGATGTTAATTTAGGATTTTGTGGAGCAGGTGAAAAGGAAAGTTAATTATGAATAATACAATTAACAAAAGTTTGAGAAGAAATGAGATAGCAAAATGAACATCATTTGGTTTTGCAACTTTTGTTATTTCTATTTTTGTTGTTTTAGTTATTTTTATATTAATATTTGCTATTAAAGGTTTTTCTAATTTTGGAATTGTGAATATTTTATTTAGTTCAAAATTTGATTCATCAAAAGATCAATATTCATTTTGAATACCTTTTAGTATCACATTATTAACATCAGCAATTGCTTTATTTATTGCTGTTCCATTAGGAATTAGAGTTGCTTTATTTACAAAATATAGGTTACATAAAAAATATCGTAAGTCAGTTATTATTTTATTTCAAGTTTTAAGTGGAATACCATCAGTTATTTTTGGTTTGTTTGCTCAGCAGGCATTAGGTAAAATTTGGCAATCATGATTTGGTATTAGTCCAAATTCAATTTTTAATGGATCTATTATGCTTGCATTTATGGTTATTCCAACCATTGTTACAATGACTTTAGATTCATTAAATAATGTTGATGATACTTTAATAAGTAATCCTCTTGCATTAGGAAATACTAAAACAAGAGCTATATATAAAATTGCTAAAAAAGCAGCACGTCCTGGAATTATTGTTGCTGTTATTTTAGCAATTTCAAGAGCTATTGGTGAATCAATGGCTGTTTCTATGATTTTACAAGCTCAACCATCAGATAATATTTTTACTCATGGTTTTCATAATTTTCTAAATTCATCTTCACAAACATTAGGTGCCTTTATTTCTACATCAATGTTTGCTGATAAAGATCCTGATAAGATTAGACCATTACTATATGCATTTGGATTTATTATGCTAATTATTTCAATGATTTTAAATATGTTTATTCTTTCATTTTCAAGAAAAAAACATAAAAAGCAAAATTCAAAATTTGTAAAATTTGAGCAAAATGTTTATGCATATTTAATGTGAGTTCCAAATCAATTAAAAATGTTTTGAGAAAAAATAATCTTTAAATCAAAATATAAAGTAGATAATGTTAATTTAGAAAATGTATCTTTATACATTAAAGATAGAAATACAAATTACAAATGAAAAAATGTATATCCAATTTGAAAGATGTTTTGAGAGATTTTATTTACTCTAATTTGTTTTGCATTTGTATTTTGAATAGTTGGAGATATTGTTGTAAAAGGTATTATGGGGATAAGTGACAATCCGTCAATGTTTTTTGTTTATTCAAAAGATTCAACATCTCAGTCGTTAGTTAATACATTATTAATAATTCTTGTTTGTTTAGTAATAGGTTTTCCGATTGCACTAATTGTTGCTATATTTTTAAATGAATATTCAATTAATAAAACTGTTAAAAAAATAATCGTGTTTTTCTTAGATTCATTAGGGACAACTCCTTCAATTATTTTTGGTATGTTTGGATTACTTTTATTTATTCAATCATTTGGTTGAACATCAAATGGAGTTTATGGTAATTCTTTAATCGCAGGTTCCTTAACATTAATTATTGTTGTTCTACCTTCATTTACAAGATTGATTGAACAAGCTCTAAAAAATATTCCAGAAGAGATTAGAACAAATTCCTATGCCTTGGGGAATACGAAATTACAAACAATTAGAAAATTAATTTTACCAATGGCAATGATTTCAATTACCACTTCAATTATTTCTACAATAGGTAGAATTTTCTCAGAAACAGCACCGCTATACTTAACAGCTGGTTTATCATCATCAAGATATTCAATGCTAGATCGTCCAGGAACCACATTAACAACTCAAATTTATGCTCAGATCTTTTCACCAAATCCAAACGCTTCTGATATTCAATATCAAGCGGCATTCATAACAATTATTTTTACCCTTATTCTTTTCTTAATCGGTTTTGTGATAATTCCAAATAGAAAAAGAATTAAAGATTTCTTTATCAGATTAAAAGAAGAGATTTTTCCAAATAATAATAAAGAAGAAATTGCTGAATAAATTCATTTCCATTTATAATTTTAAATATGCATCAAATGAATGTAATGATAATTGTTACTAATAAAATAAAATTCTCAAATGATATTATTTCATATTTCAAAGAAATGAATTTACAAAATTATTCTCATCTAACATTTATTCCAATTGGATTGGATGAAGGTAGTGAAGAACAGATTTTAGAGTCTATTTATGAAAGAATTAATCAAATTAAATTTTTAAATATTATTACAATTTTTTCAGATTTAGGACTTCCAAATCAATTTTCAAAAAGAATAAAAGTCAATATTCCAAATGTTAATGTTCTTTATTCGAATGGATCACTAATTGAAAAAGGTTTTTTAACATATATGTTATTAAATACTGGAGCTCCATTAGATACTATTGAAAAAATGATAAAAGATTAGAAATTATGAATATGGATAATGATCACCTTATTCATTGATATTTTTTTGATAGTTTCCAGAAATAGGTGGTTCTAGAAAAACATAGGTAGCTCTAACAAATTGGTTAGAGCTTTTTATTTCTAAATATTATAAAAACGGAAATAAAAAGCTTCATGATTAATAGTTACGACTTATATGAATACTTAAAATTTGCTTTGTTCTTAGATAATTAAACAATAAATTTCAATGATTTAAAAATAGATATCTTTAAAATTTAGAATAGCAATATTTGATTTGTTATTAAAAAATTATGAAAAGCATCCAATTAAGTTAATAGTTTCAAAACTAATTAAAGGAAAAGAATGTTTGTATCAAAATTGACAACTTGCTTAAATTTTATTTAATCCACCCATATAAGGAATTAAAACTTTTGGAACATCGATTGAACCATCTTCATTTTGATATTGTTCTAATAGAGCTGCAAACACACGATCAATAGCTAAACCGCTCCCATTAATTGTGTGAGCAAATTCATTTTTACCTTCATTATTTTTATATCTAATTTTTGCTCTTCTAGCTTGAAAATCACCAAAATAAGAAATAGATGAAACCTCTCTAAATCTTTGTTCTGAAGGTAGTCATAATTCTAAATCATATGTAATTGATGAACTAAATCCTAAATCTCCTGTGCATAAAATTATTTTTCTATATGGTATTTCTAAAAGTTCTAAAATGTTTTCTGCATCTTTTACACAAGACTCAAATTCTTTCATAGCATCTTCTTTTGAAGTTATTTTAACCATTTCAACTTTATTAAATTGTCTTGATCTAATTAATCCTCTTGTATCTTTACCACCAGATCCTGCTTCAGATCTAAAACACAGAGTGTATGATGTCATTTTCTTAGGTTTACTTAAATTTATAATTTCATCATTGTAATAATTTGTAACAGGAACCTCAGCAGTTGGAATCATTCATAAATCTTCACCTTCAACTTTAAATAAATCTTCTTTGAATTTTGGAAGTTGCCCTGTTCCAAATAACATATTTGAATTTACCATAACTGGAGGTAAAAGTTCTTCGTAACCATTTTTTGTATGAACATCAATCATAAAGTTTTCTAATGCTCTAATTAATTTAGCTCCATTGTTTTTAAATACTGCAAATCTCGATCCACTCATTTTTGCTCCACGAGCAAAATCCACTATATCCTTTTCAACAGCAATTTCATAGTGCGGTTTAACTCCTTTAACTAAACCTCTACCTAATTTATCTTTTTTTGTAATTTCGATATTATCATCTTCATCATTTCCAACAGGAACAATATCAAGGGGGATATTAGGAATCATCGGTAATATTTGATTTAATTGAACTTGATATTGTTCAATTTCATTTTCTATTTCTTTAATTTCTTCTTTAATTAAAGAAGCTTTTTTTAATAGTTCTTCATTTCTATTTTTTGATATTTGATCTGAGATATTTTTTCTTTCTTCTTGTTTTTGGTTTAATTGAAAAATTAATTTATTTCTATCATTAATATTTTTTGATAATTTTTTTAATAAATTTTCATCAACTTTTCTTGATTTTAATTTTTCTATTACATAATCAACATTTTTTTGAATAACTTTAATATCTAACATAATTATTTAATTTTATCACTTTATGATTAAAAAAAATAACCAAGAAAACTTGGTTATTGAAAACTTTTTACTTAAAATTAAAAGTAATTATAGTTTTATAATTCCTAAAGCGTTTAATCATAGGAAGATAGCTGCAAAGAAACCAAATGGAATTGTTAGAATACATACAATTAGTTCCAACATTGAATAGTTACCTTTTATTAAGTCCAATACATAGATAACAAATCCTATAATTGAAATAAATGGAAAT
>CASFBV010000062.1 GCA_949293065.1 uncultured Mycoplasma sp. | reverse complement strand
TTTTTTTAGATAAGAAAAAACAAATTGCAGAAAAAAATAAAAAATATGATTTGAAAGAAGAGGAATCATATACAAAAAAAATTCTTAATTATGAAAAAATTTATAATTTCCTTTCTTCCGATATTACTATTATAGATAAAATGTTTGTTAAAAATGTTTTAGTTAAAAAAAATGTTTATTCATTTGAAATTAATTCAATTTCAAAATATTTATTTTTAAAGGAAGCAAATTTAATGGAAATAAATATTTTTGAATTATTTAAAAAGCAAAAAAGAGTGTCTGAAGTTTTAAAGAAAAAAATATTATTGATTTTGTCAGCAATTGATGATAAAAAATTAATTGTATTAGATGAGTTTATGTCAAATATTGAATCTGATGATTATGATGAATTGAAAAAAAGTTATTTAAATATAACAAGAACAACAAACAAATTTTGAATTTTAACATGCTCAAATTTAAAAAAATATAAAGATGTATCAACTGAGATTTCAATTATTGATAATTCAAAACAAATCGAGTATGGAATAGCTAATGTGATTTGTAAAAAGCCATTATATGATGTAACATTTGAAGCTTTAAATAAAAAACCGATTTCAAATAGAAATACCCCTAAATTTTTTGGATCAATTATCGATTTTGATAATAACAATGATTATTATGTTTTAGATAATGAAAGAATTGTTTTTGGAAATATTGAACAAATATATGAATGATCAAAATTAATTCCAAAAGAATCAATTTTAACAATTTCAAAAGAACAAATAGAAAACTTTCAAAATAAATTAACATTTGAAAAAATTCGTTTGGATAACATGAAAAAGAAAAAAACTTCAAAATCTATTCAGACTTTTAGAAGTAAGGAGATTTTGATTGTAGATGTCAAATAAAAATTTAAAATTAAGATTACTTGCAAAGGAATATTTTACTCTGCAAAACATATTAATAGCATTAGGTACAACGATTTTCATTATTCCTTTAATTTTGCTATTTATTTATGTTGCAAATAGATCTTGATATGATGCATTGTCTGTTGGTTCGATTATTTATTTTTTGTTAGGATTATTAATAATAATTTTTAATATAGCAGAATTTAAAACATTAACTAAACTAAAAGGTCTTTTTGCAATTAAAAAAGAAAATAAAGAAGAACTTACAAGCTTTGAAAAAGCACAAATGAAAGCTTTGAATTTAAATAAAGATGCAGAGGAAAAAGTTGAATCTGATTTTAAAAAACAGAAGCGTAAAGCAATGTTCAGATTTGTTGCTGTATTTATGATGATTTTAGGAGTTATTTTATTATCTATATCACTACCTTTTGTTTTAATTTATAATTAATAAATATTTGGAGAAAAAATGGAAGCAAAATATAATCACATTTTAGTAGAAAAAGATAAAAACAAAAAATGAATAGATAAAAAATTTTTTTCATATCATGATTTGAAAGAACAACCGTTTTCCATTATTCTACCTCCACCAAATGTTACAGGTAAATTGCATTTAGGTCATGCTTGAGACAGTTATATTCAAGATTCTATAATTAGATATAAGAAATTACAAGGATATGATGTTTTATTTGTTCCGGGAACTGATCATGCTGGTATTGCAACACAAGCAAAAGTTGAACAAAAATTAATTTTACAAGGAACAAGCAAACATGAAATTGGGCGTGAAAATTTTGTTAAACAGGCATATATTTGAAAAGATGAATATGCATCTCATATTCATGAACAATGAAATAAATTAGGAATAGCTCTTGATTATACATCTGAGAGATTCACTTTAGATAAAGATTCTAATGATGCTGTTAATAAAGTTTTTATTGACTTATATAATGATGGTTTAATTTATCGTGGAGTAAGGGCAATTAATTGGGACCCTAAGCTAAAAACAGCCCTTTCAAATATTGAAATTATTTCAAAGCCATCAAATTCAAAAATGTATTATGTTAAATATTATTTTGAAAATAAAAAAGATTTTATTGTTATTGCTACCACAAGAATTGAAACAATGTTTTCAGATGTTGCGATTGCAATAAATCCAAATGATGAGAATAAAAAACATTTAATTGGAAAATTTGTATTTAATCCACTAACAAATAAAAAATTGCCTATTATTACAGATGATTATATTGACCAAAAAATGGGAACAGGATTCATGAAGGTTAGTGCTCATGCTATGCAAGATATTGAAATTATTCAAAAAAATAATTTGGAAATAATTGAATGCATTAATCAAGATGGATTAATGAATGAAAATGCAATGTTTGTAAAAGGTTTAAATAGAAATGAAGCAAGAAAAGAAATATTTAAATTTTTAGAAAAAAATAATTTTATTGATAAAGTTGAGGACATTGTTAATAATGTTTCATACTCAGAAAGAAGCGATGAAGTAATTGAAATTTTAGTTATGCCTCAATGATTTGTGAAAATGGACAAACTTTCTAAATTGGTTTTGGATAATTTAAAAACTAATAATAAAGTAAATATATTTCCTAAACGTTTTGAAGAAACATTAAAAACTTGGATGAATGATGTTCACGATTGAACTATTTCTCGTCAATTATGATGAGGACATCAAATTCCAGCATGATATAAAGGGGATGAAATTAAAGTACAATTAGAATCTCCAGGACCTGATTGAATAAGAGATCAAGATGTTTTAGACACTTGATTTTCTTCAGGACTAGCTCCATTTTCATTTTTGGGATGACCAAATAATATTGATAAATTAAATCGTTATTTCCCTACATCATTATTGGTTACAGGTTATGACATA
Source organism: uncultured Mycoplasma sp. (assembly GCA_949293065.1). GTDB lineage: Bacteria > Bacillota_I > Bacilli_A > Mycoplasmatales > Metamycoplasmataceae > UBA710. Next base: position 3,149 of record CASFBV010000062.1, on the reverse strand, counting down.
ATATTCTTCTGAGTTGCAAGAATGTATTTCTTTTCATTGTATTTTCAACAAGACATTCCTTTTAAAGATTTATTAATTCATGGATTAATTAGAGATGAAAAAGGAAGAAAGATGTCTAAATCATTAGGGAATGGTATCGATCCAATGGAAGTAATTGACCAATACGGATCTGATTCGTTAAGATGATATTTATTGACAAATTCATCACCTGGACAAGACATTAATTTTTCAAAAGAAAAATTGGAAGCTTCTTGAAATTTATGCAACAAAATTTGAAATATTTCAAGATATATTATTCAAATGGAAAATAACAATAATGAGATTAGTAATGCAGATAAGTGAATTGTAAATAAATTATGTTTATTGAAGAAAGAGTTGGATGACAAGATTGATAAATATGAATTTACAATTATCGGTAAAGAAATTAATGATTTTATTTATAATGATTTTTCATCATGATATGTTGAATTTTCAAAAGTTCAAACAAATAAAGAGATTTGCTTACTAGTTTTAAAAAATCTATTAATTTTAATTCATCCATTTTTACCATTTCTAACAGATCATTTGTTTAAAGAAATTTTTGATGAAGAATTATTAGACAATAAATTTAATTTAAAATCAATAGGCGGTGAAAATGAAATTGATATTGTAATTGATGTAGTTACTTTAATTAGAGAATCAAGAAATATTTTTGATATTTCCAATAAAGAAATTATTAATTATCAAATTAATAAAGAACATAATAATTCAGTTATAGAATTGGTAAATAAACTTGCTAATGCTTCATACAAAAAAAATAACGGGGCTTTATTTACGAGAAATAATGTTTCAATAAACATAGAACTATCAGAAGAAATTAAAATAAAGGAAAAAGAGAAAACAAAAGAACAATTAACTAAGATTGAAAGCGAAATTAAAAGAAGTCAATCAATTTTATCAAATGAGAAATTTTTAGAAAAAGCTTCAAAAGAAAAAGTTGAAGAAGAAAGACAAAAATATGAAAATTATAAAAAGCAATATGAGGAATTAAAAAGTAAATTGGAGAAAATTTAATGATAATTTTGGATGGAAAAAAAGTTGCAGAAATTGAAACAATTAATTTAAAACAAAAAGTTTTAAATTTAAAAATAAAACCTAAATTAGGAATTATTCAAGTAGGCAATTTACCTGAATCAAACAAATATATAAGCAATAAAATCAATAAAGCCAAAGAGATTGGAATTATTGCTGATTGAATTAAACTTGATAATCAAATTTCAGAAGAACAATTAAGATTTGAAATTAATAAAATCAAAAATGAATATAACGGTCTAATTGTTCAGTTGCCTCTTCCTAATCATATAAATAGTCAAAATATTTTGGACTTAATTGATTTAGATAAAGATATTGATGGTCTCTCTTCGAAGAATCAAAATAATTTTTATAATGATGTCCAACCTCATTTTTGTCCTGCAACAGCAAGAGCTATTTTATTATTGTTAAATTTTTATAATATAGATTTAAATAAAAAAATAATGGTTATTGGCGAATCTAATCTAGTTGGAAAACCGACCAAAAAATTATTATCAAGATATTCAAATAATGTTGTTTCAAGAAATAAACAAATTGGAATTAGTGGTTCAGAAGAGTATGATATATTAGTTGTTGCCACAGGGAATCCTAATTTAATAAAAAAAGAAAATATTAAAGAAGGAGCCATTATCGTTGATGTAGGTATCAATGTTTTAGAAAATAATAAATTAGTCGGTGATGTTGATTTTGAAAGTGTTTCAAAAAAAGCACAAGCAATTAGTCCAGTTCCTGGTGGTGTGGGCCCTTTAACAGTTGTTTGTTTATTAAAAAATTTAATTGATAAGTTTTAGTAAAATTTAAATATGAATAAAAACAAAAAATGAAAATCAATTTTATTATATTTTTTGTTAGGAGCATTAACTATCGCTTCAGTTAGTTTGATAACATGATATGTAGTTAAAATTATTCAAAATCATAAAAATAATGTTGATAAATTTATTGAACCTATTGAGGAATCAGAATATAGGGATTTTTCTCAAAAAAATTCTTTTAAAATTGAGCTTCAATCATCTAATGCAATAGGGGGGCAATATTACGTCTCTCAAGGAACAGCATGAAGTTGATATTATGACCAAATTGATAAATACACTTATGATTGATATTTAATGACAAATCTTCACGTGGTTAATGATGCAGTTGCTTTTCAGTGTGGTTATACCAATATTTACAATAATGATTTAATTGTTGATAATAATAAATTAAAAAATTATTATGTAACTGCAATTGATACACCTTATAAAACTTCAAATTATTTTACTCTTTCAAAATGATCTGATTATAGTGCCACATCTGGAAGTTATAATAATATTTTAGATACACAACAAAATGGAAGCAAAATAATATCAAGAGACCAAATTAAATCAATAGATATCATTACAGATTGTAATAATAATTCAATTGATTTATTTTCTTCAAATAATTATAATTTAGATATGTCTCTTGTAAAGATATCATTAAATTTTACTAGCAAACCTTATTTAATAGATAATTTGCTAGCAAACAATATTGCACCAAATACATTTGATTTGTATGAAAAATCAACATTAGAGCAAAAAAATGAAGATCTTTATTTTGATAAAAATAAATATATTTATATTGCGGGTCATCCTGCAAATGAAAAAAGATTAATATCAATTTTATTCAATCCTCAACAATGAATGTTAACAATCGAAGATTGATCAAAAAATCCAAATAATTCTGAAGTTTTAAAACAATTAAAAGAGCCTTGCTATTTTTCATTAGATTATTATGCTAATTTCAAATTAACATCAGGAGCTTCGGGATCTGAAGTGTTTCAAGTAAATCAAGATGGTGATAATTTATCAACAAAAATACCAATTGGCATTTTTTGAGGTGGTGTTGAAAAAAATGAATCGAGTTTTAAACCTTCCTTTATTCCATTTGAAATGAATTATTCAGGAATAAACTACAATATTTTTGATAACTTTGCAAAGTTTGTAAATTATGGTGCTTAGTTATTTATAAAAATAATTGATATAATAAAAATGGTTTGGGGCAGTACTCAAGAGGCCGAAGAGGACGCACTGCTAACGCGTTAGGGGGAGAAATCCCCGCGG
>CASFBV010000061.1 GCA_949293065.1 uncultured Mycoplasma sp. | reverse complement strand
ATCCTCAACAAACACAAATTCCTTTAACAGCAACAGAAGTTCCTAATTTAGATACAACTTCGGCTTCTGAATTCTTAACTTCAGATGATTCTACTCACACAAAAGTTAAAAACATCTTAATAAGCTTACAAAATACAGGTAATTTATTAATTAATACTCCTGAAAACTGAGATGCTTCAACTAATATCTCAATTACCACTGTTGAAGCTAAATCACCAGCAGGTCAAAAAGGTTATTTAGATGTTACATTTGTGGCAAATGATGTATTTGATGCTACATCAGGAACTCCTATAGTAGGGCCTAAAACATTTACAGTTCAGCTAACAGGATTTAAAATTTTAGAACAAACAAAATTAAGTAGTACAGTTGTAACAGTTCCAAATCAATTAAATGTTTTACCAACTCAATACTACACAGGTTCAAGTGATGATAATAAGATTAAACAATTTATTGTTGATAATCAAAAAACATTGTTTAATATGGTTCCTACATTAACAATTTCAAATATTATTTTTGATCAAGATGCTGTTTCTACAAGTGATATTGATGGTTATGTTTTAGTTTCATTTTCATTGAATAATTGATATGACGGTTCAGATGCTCAAAATGTTATTGTTTCAACAAATAAATCAAATAACTTTACACTAAGATTGACAGGATTTAATTGAGATAAATCTTCTCAAACAACAACATTTAATGGTGGTCAAGTAAATGGAATTACAACAAAGCCTTCTCAAATTACTGTAAATGATACATCATTTAAAAATGCCTTAATTCCTTTAATTGAACATCCAGCAAATAATCAAGCGATTACAGCAAATGACATTGTAATTACTAATATTTCAAGTCGTGATGATAGTAAAGGTACAATTGTTATTTCTGTTAACATTATCAATAATAAAGCTTGAACAAATGGAACTGTTTTACCTACAAAATCATTTAACAATGTAACTATTACAGGATTAGGACATCAAGATTCAACTGTTTTAATTCAAGATGAAATTCAAGTTTCAATCAATGAACTACCTTCTTATTACTATAACAATAATAATGACAATATTGTTTCATTGATTTATGATAATAGATTAAAAATTTATAATGTTCTACCTTCAAGTTTTAGTCGTTCAAATATTTTAATTGATAATGTTACAGCTAATAACTTTGATGGAACAATTAAAGTTTCATATAAAATTAACAATTTCTTTGATTCAACAGGAGCTGAAACAACAAGCAGTACTTTATCAGGTTTAGTTACATTTTCAGGGTTTAAACAAGATCGTTCAACAACACAAATTAATAACACAAAACTAACAGGCGTTGAAAATATCTTGGCTTCAAAAGCGCTAGATGTAGCAAACAATGCTTTGATTAAACAAGCAATTGCAAAAAATATAGAAAATCCAAACCCAGCAGCAAATGTTTCAATAGCAAGTTCGATTGATTTTTCAGTTGTTAGTTACGATGATGCAAAAGGTACATTATCATTAATTGTTACATTAAATAATAGTGTTGCTCAAGTTGATGGTAAACCTGTTACTCAAAAAATATTTGGTTCTACAACATCACCAATTGTCTTTTCAGGATTCAAACTTGATGAAGCTCTTGTTACAACAACATTTGAAGGCGGTCAAGTTCATGGAATAACAAAATTACCTTCTGAAATTACACCAGATGATACTGCATTTAAAGCAGCATTAATTCCATTAATTAAATGTCCTGCTGATGGTCAAACAATTACTGCAAATGATATTGTAATTAATGAAATTAAAAACCAAGATAACACAAAAGGAACATTAACTGTTTCAATTTCTGTTATCCATAGCAAAGCTTGAACAGGTGGTGTTGTTGACCAAACAAAATCATTTGATAATGTTAATATTACAGGACTTGGAACACAAGAACCAACAAGAGTTGTTCTAAGTACAATTAACGTTTCAATTGATGAAATCCCAGCAAATTATTATGACAATAATAGTGATAACATTGCTAAATTAATTTTTGATAATAGATATAAAATCTTTAATTCATTACCTTCAAATTTCTCACAATCAAATATTAGTATTCAAAATGTAAATTCAAATAATAGTGAGGGAACAATTGAAACTATCTTCAAAATTTCAAACTTCTATGATAGTGATGGATCATTAAATACTACAGGATTCTTACCAGGTACTATAACATTTACAGGATTTAGACAAGATAAATCAACAACTGCAATTAATACAACAGAATTGATGGGAGTTGATTTATTCTTAGCTTCACAGGCACTAAGTTTAGATAATATAGAAAAAACAAAACAAGCCGTTATTAAAAACATTGATAACCCTGTCGTAGGAAAAACTATAGATACTAAATCAATTGAGTTATCAATGATAGCTTTTGATGATGCAAAAGGTACATTGTCATTAGTTGTTACATTAAATAATAGTGTTGCTCAAGTTGATGGTATCCCTCAACAACAAGTTGTTTTAGGATCAAAAAGCAATCCTATTGTATTTTCAGGATTTAAAATAGATGCTGCCTTAGTTACAACATCTTTTGAAAGTGGTTCAGTTGAAGGAATTACAAAAGTTCCTACAGATATTTCAATTAATGATGTTCAATTTAAAAAAACTTTAATTCCTTTAATTAAACATCCTGCTAATGGTCAAATAATTGAAGCAAATGATATTGTTATTACTTCATTAACTAGTCAAGATAATATCAAAGGAACAATTGTTATTTCAATTAAAGTTGTAAATGGAAAAGCTTGAGATAATGGTGTTGTTAAACCAGAAATGGCATTTGACAATGTTTTAATTTCAGGACTTGGAACACAAGAACCAACTCAAGTTTCTTCAACAGACATTAAAGTTTCAATCAAACAAGTTCCAACAGTGTACTATAGCGATAATAATTTAAATATTCAAAATTTAATTTTCAATAGTGCAAATTTAATTTTTAGTTCACTACCATCAGATTTTACAAAAGATAATATTTTTGTTGAATCAGTAATTACAAATAATGCTGTTGGAACAATCCAAGTTATGTTTAGTATTAATAATTTTTATGATTCAAAAGGTGTTCAAGTTTCAAATAAAAAAGATCAAACATTGTCAGCTAATGTTACATTTAAAGGATTCCAAACAGATACAACTACAACTAATGTAAAAAACACTCTTCTTTCTGGGGTTAATGGATTTATTCCTTCAAAATCATTAAGTGGTGAAAATCTTAATATAACAAAACAAGCAATTATTAATAATATTTCTAATACAGTTCAAGGTAAACAAGTAACAGTTGATGATATAGAACTTGAATTAGTTTCATATAAAGATAGTAAAGGTGAAGCGACATTTAATATTAAACTAATTCACAATGTTGCTCAAGTAGATGGTCTTCCTCAAGAGACATTTACAATCAGTAAACAAACATTTACAGGATTTGAAATCGATTCATCAATAACTACAACTAAATTTAGTGGTGGTCAAATTACTGGATTTGAAAATACATTAGCTTCTGATCCAACTGTTTTATATAGTGATGAATTTAAAATTCAAGTTGCAAAATTAATTCAAAATCCTGCTGAAGGAAAAATAATTGACCCTTCAACAGATATTGATATTGCTTTATCTTCTGTGGCAGGAAATATTGATAATACAAAAGGTCAAATGATAATCAATTTAACAATTAAAAATGGAAAAGCTTGAAAAGATGCAAAAGTTCAAACAACAATGGAATTTAAAACACAGGTAATCACTGGATTTAAAACACAACAACCAACAGTTATAAATTCTAAAACTATTGGTATTTCACCAACAGAAGAAGAAGCATCTAATTTACCTTCAAATGTGGATGCTAATGCTGTTAAAAACTTAATTATGAGACATAGAGATGTTATTTTCAACAATTTACCTACTGATTTTTCACAAGATAATATTATCATTAATAAATTAGGTCCTAATAACTCAAAAGGTATTTTAAATGTTGATTTTGATATAAATAATTATTATGATCATTATGGTGTTTTAGTTAATGATGGACGTAGCAAAATGAATTTTGTAATTGATATTACAGGATTTGATCAAGATCATCAAACAACATCAATAAGTTCATCTATTGATGGTGGAGATCTTATTAAAAATATGATTGCAAATGATTCATTAGATCCAAAAAATAAAGATGTTCTAAAAAAAGTAATTTTAAGAAATTTAGCTGACACATTAATTCCTATAGAATCAATTCAACTTTCAGATATAACTGTTGATGTTACAAGTTGTTTAAATGTTTCTAAAAAAATAATCGTTGATGTTACTTTAAATAATAGTATTGCTAAAGAAAATGGTGTTGCAAAACTAACAATGCAATTCTTTGGAATTACTATTCTTGGGTTTAAAGCAGACACAACTTTAGATACAGTATTTCATTCAATGAATGTTGTGGGATACGATAATATAAGCCCTGATCAATTCACAGATGAAATGGCAAATTCAGAAGATTTCAAAAAACAAATTGTAGCTATGTTTTCAGGAACAAACCCTGATTTAGATCCATTAACACCTGATGATATTGTTATTGAAGTTTTTAAACCATCTAATGAAAATAACAAAAAAGGTTATGCATGTATCACAGTTACAGTTAAAGGTGATAAATGTGTTATTAAAGGTAATGCTCAATCACAATATACATTTGGTACAGCAATTAACCCAATTAGAATTGGTGGATTCAAAACATCATTCTCAATGGGTATGGCTCAATGAATTGGTGGAGCAATTATGATTGTTGGCGGTATCTTATTAATTGCAATTGTTATCTGATTATTTGTAAGAAAAGCAAAAAACAACAATAATAATGATGATTATGGAGATGGATATGACTACTATGATTCATATGGTGGTGGAGGATACTACTACTAAACTTAAAAACTTTTTGTTTTACAAATATGTTTTTATTTAATCATTGATCTTTTAAAAAGTTACCAATTTCATTACCAACAATTTCCTTGATTAACTAATTTTACCATTATCACAAGTTAAATATTTGATGAGTTTCATTACTTTCAATTAATTTGAAGTATTTTTCTAATTCTTGATTTGTTATTATTGATCCTAACCTGTATTTATTAGGATT
>CASFBV010000060.1 GCA_949293065.1 uncultured Mycoplasma sp. | reverse complement strand
TTAAACAACTTATTGGAATTGATAATTTAGATATTCAATATGATAGTTCAGGTTCTGGTCAAGCAATAAATACTGCAAATGCTGTTATAGCAAACAATGCGATTCATAAATTTATTGATATTTATGGAGATGATGCCTTATCTTCATCATTAAGTAACGCAGTTGCCAATGGTGTTGAAAAACAATATATTACAAATGCATCATCAACAATTAATCAAGGTTTAATTATTGTTATGGCTATTGCATTTGTGATATCATTAACAATTCTAATTATGGTTACATCAATGATTATTAATGAAAATTTAAGAAACATCGCTATCTTTGGAATCCTAGGATATACAACAAGAGAAAAAGTTATGATGTTCTTCTCAATTTATGTGCCTATTGTTGTTGTAGCTATATTATTATCAATTTTATTAGTATGATTAATTATTCCATCATTCTTATCTCAAATTCTTGCAACAACATCAATTCTGTTACCAATGTCATTATCATTTGTTCATGTATTGATTGCAGCTGGAATTATAATATTTGTATTTGCTATTACATGTATGATTGCATGAATGGTTCAAGGAAGAGTAAAACCAATTATGTTATTGAAGGAGGTCTAATATGGGGAAATTTAAAAAATACATAAACAAAAAAAGAGATACAAAAGAAATAAATGTTTTATACAAAGAAGATCGAAAAATGGAAAAAGAAATGAAAAAACAAAGTAAAAATTATCCAAATATTAAAAAAGAAAATATAGAGTCTGAAGTTTTTGTGGATACTACAAAAATAAGTAGATTTGATACTACAGAACAACAAATTGAAAATAATGAATATAATGAAAATGAAAAAAGTCAAACATTAGTTTTAGATGTATCATCAAAAGACATTAGAAAAATAAAACATAAAAATCAATTTAAAAGAAAAGCAGATGAATATAAAGATCTTCAAAATACAGATGATAATATTATTGAAGTTATTGATGTTTCAAAAGATTATATCTCTGGAAACAAAAAAGTGACAAAAGTTTTAACTAACCTTAACTTAACAATTAAAAGAGGTGATTTTGTTGTTTTATATGGAAAATCTGGATCAGGTAAATCAACATTATTGAATATCATTTCCGGTCTTGATAGACCAACTGAGGGGCAAGTTGTTGTTGAAAATAAAAATTTACCATATTTATCAAATGGAGAACTTACTTCATTTAGACGTGATCATATTGCATTCATTTTTCAACAATACCATTTATTAAACAACATTACAGGATATGAAAATGTTGAAACAGGTGCTATTTTACAAAAAGATAAACATCATAAATTAGATATCAAAAAAATGTTTGAAGAATTTGATCTTTTAGATGTTATGGATAAATATCCATCTCAAATGTCTGGAGGGCAACAGCAAAGAATATCCATATTAAGAGCTTTAGCTAAAAATGCAGATATTATTTTTGCAGATGAACCAACAGGAGCTTTAGATAAAAGAACAAGTGATTCTGTTATGACTTTACTAAAAAAAATAAATGAAGAACAAGGAAAAACAATAATTATGGTTTCTCATGATCCTGATGTTACTAAATATGCAAAAAGAATTGTTTATTTAAATCGTGGAAAAATAGTCCAAGATGATAGAATTTAATATATGTTAGATATTAAACCAATTTATAACACTGGAACTATTACTTTTATAGAATCTCCAGAGAAAGTAACACTTAAAAAAATAGATTCAACCTATGTTAAAGATCCAGAAGGTGTTATTCCTAATGGGATTTATAAAGTTTTTAAAAGCGAAAAAAATAAACAAAAATTTTTAATTGTATTTACAAGTGTTATTCTTTTAGGATTAATAATTTATATTGCTTTACTTTCTTCGGTTTATTTGCATAAAGTAAATCATTTTTGATTTGTTCCTGGAACTATTTGTTTTTTACTAACATTATGAAAATTTATCTCAGTTCTTTTAGATACAAGAGCACTTTCTAAGTCTGTTGCTTTATATCGTGAATCATTATTAGCAGGCTCAAGATTAACACCACCTTTTATTTCTAATCTTTATATTAAATTATTTAAAAACCAAGCAAGACAAAATTGAATTGTAATTGCCTTTATGTTTTATGGAACTATTTTTACACTATTATTTTGATGATTAAAAGATGTTAACTGATGAGTTTTTACGTTTAAAGATTGAATTCACAATATCACTCATAATCCAGAACTTGTAGGTTTCTTCCTAATTGCAATTTTAGTTCTAACATTAGCATTCCACATTTATTTTACTGTTTATCGTAAAAAAAGAATTATTGATATTCAATCATTCTTTGGAAATGAAGTTATTTCTCAACCAGAAATTGATGAAATTGTAAGAAAGAAAAATAAACTATATCGTAGAATATTTTTTATTTCAATACTTGTAATACTTGTTATTCCATTTATTGTATGAATAATATACAAAAAATTGATTAAAAGAAACAAATAGTTATTTTGTTTTAAATTTTTTAAGAGCATCCTCGGCAGAATTAATTTCTGCTTCTTTTTTTGTCTTTCCAACACCCTTACCATATGTATTATTCATACATATAACTTTACAATATCACTTACCTTCTTTTTGAATGCATTCATACTGAACTGCTTTTTTAAATATAGGTTGTAACAATTCTTGCAACCTAGTTTTTGGATCTTTTAAATTTCCTTCTTCAGTATCTGTAAAATCAATTTGTTTAAATAAAAATCTATTTAAAAATTTTTTAGTTTCACATTCACCTAAATCTAAGTAAATTGCTGCTAGAAGCGATTCAAAAATATCAGAACAAATTTTATTATTATTTTTTAATTCTTCAACATTGTTTGAACAAATTAAAAAATCATTTATTTTGTGGTACTTAATAATTCTTGCTAATGAATCTGATGAAACATTTTTTGAACGAATAATCGACATCTTACCTTCATCTTGCTTTTTAAATTTTTCATAAATATATAAACTTGAATACATTTGCAAAATAGAATCACCTAAGAATTCCAATTTTTCATATGATAATTTTGTTTTATTTTCATTTGAAAATGTTTTATGAGTAAGAGCCTGATAATAAAGATTTATATTTTTTGGTTTAATTTTCAATATTTTGAATAGACCATTTAATTCAATTTTCGTGTTCATTTAATTCCTTTACTGTTCAATTGCTTTTTTAAATTCTTCCAAAGCATTTGATTCAATTGCAATTTTAATTTGATTTAATGCACCTAAATAAGCTTTTTTATCACTACCACCATGTGCTTTAATAACAATGCCGTTAACTCCCAAAATTCAAGCAGCACCAACATTTCTATAATCTAAATGTTCCTTTAGATCATTGAATGCTCCTTTCATCATGAAGGCACATAGTTTTCTTCATAGATTTTTTTTGATTTTAGATTTCATTAATCTTGAAAATGATAACACAGTTCCTTCCAAAGCTTTTAAAGTCATATTACCACTATATCCATCCGCTACTACAACGTCACATTCACCCTCTAATAAGTATCTTGATTCGATAAAACCATTATACTCAAAATTCAATTTTGAATTTTTTAAAATTTCATTTGCTTTTTGATGATATGACATTCCTTTAAAATCTTCAGTGCCAATATTCAAAATTGAAACTTTTGGATTTGAAACTTTTAAAACATTTTTTGAAAATGCAGCGCCAAGTTTTGCTCATTGAATTAAATAATCTTCATTTGTTGTTAAATTAGCTCCTTCATCTAACAAAAGAAACTTTTTGTCTTCTTTAATTGTTGGAATAATTGACATGAAAGCAGGTCTTTGAACTCCTGGTAATCTTTTTATGAGCATAATAGAACTTGCTAAATATTTTCCACTATCACCAGATGATAGAACAGCTAAGCCTTTACCTTCTTTTAAAAGTTTTAAAGATTCATTCATTGAATTATCTTCTTTATGAGCATTCATTATGTCCTCTACTGATTTTTTAACAATATTTGGATTATGAACTATTTTTATTTGTTCTGTTTCTCCAGAATATTTATTAATCTCTGCTTGATCACCTACTAAAATAACTTTATATTCAATGTTTTCTTTAACAAAATCAACAGCAGCCAAAACACCCGCTTTGACTCCATTATCATTCCCCATAACATCAAATATAATTACTTTATCCATTTAATTACTCCAATCCAAAAATAAAATCATAAATTTGTTGTCCACCTCTTTGAATTTGAACTTCAACATCATATTTACTTAGAATATATTTTTCTATTTCTTTTGCTTCAATTTCACTTACATTTTGTCCATAGTAAATAACAATGATTTCCAATCTTTTTTTAGATTTAATCATTTTATCTATTAAACCTTGTGATGAAGAAATTAAATCTTTTTTAGTTCCAATTATTTTTCCTTGTTGAATCATTAAATAATGACCTTTTTTAACTTTAACTTTATTAATTGTTGTGTCTTTTGCAGCTTGTGCTATTTCGCCAACAACCAAATTTTTTAAACTTTGATTTATTTCTTCCAAATTGTCATTTACATCAAGTTCAGAAGAATAATTCATAATTGCTGTTATTCCCTCAACTTGTGACTTAGTTGGAACAATAAAAATATTTTTATCAGATTTAATTTTTGCTGCTTGTTGTGCTGCCAAAATAACATTTGAATTATTTGGAAGAATAATAACATTTTCAGCATTAACAATTTCAATTGCTTCCATTATTTCTTGTGCTGATGGATTATTTGATTGACCACCTTCAACAATATAATCACATTCCATGTCTTTCATTATTTGAATAAATCCATTACCTGAATTACATGAAATAATTGCATTCTTTTTACTTGGCTGTTTTTTGTTTTTTTCATAATTTTTAATACCTTCAACATTTGATTTTGTATTATTTGCTTGCTCAGTCATATTTTCGACCTTAACTGCTAAAAATTCCCCAATCTTTTGACCTAAATTTAAAATTTCTCCAGGTTTAACTGTATGAATATGTAATTTTAAAATATCTTTATCATCTACAACAACCATTGAATTTCCAAGTTTTTCAATTTTTGAAATAAATTTACTTTTTGAAAATTTTTCAACATCATTAATTTTAATAATTAATTCTGTACAATATCCAAATTCTCCTGAATAAACTTCAATATTAGAAACAGTAGAAAAAGGTTTAGTTGAATCTAAATCTACTTCAACAAACTTTCCTTGAAGTGATGATAACATACCTTCAATAATCATCAATAAACCTTCTCCACCAGAATCAACAACTCCAACTTCTTTTAATGTTGGTAAAAGATTAGGAGTATTTAATAATGATTTTTTTGCAGCTTTTTGAGCGGTTTCAAAAACTTTTTCTATTGTTGTTTTTGGAGTTAATTTAATTTTAGATAACTCTTCAGATGTTTCTCTAATAACAGTTAGAATTGTTCCTTCAATTGGTTTTAAAACTGAACCATAAGCAGTTTTAGAAGCAGATACAAAACCATCAATAATATTTTGTGCGGTTAATTCATCTAATGAACTTCAGGCAACTGAAAATCCTTTAAAAATTTGAGATAAAATAACACCACTATTACCTCTTGCAGATAACAACATATTTTTTGAAACTTGTGCCATTAAATCTTTAACAGTTTCGAAATTGATATTTGCAATTAATTCAGTCGCTTTTTGAATTGTTGATGACATATTTGTTCCAGTATCTCCATCAGGAACAGGAAAAACATTAAGAGCATCAATTCTTTCTTTATTGTTGAACAATTTATTGGATGCTGATTCTATAGCTTTTTTTAATTCGTCCGCATTTAACCTAATCATTATTTAACTCCATTTATATATACATTTAATTTTCTTAATTTGAAATTTGTTTGATTTTTAATATAAAAATTTATCAATTCATAAAGTTCTTTTGATAATGTTTGAGCAACAATATCTTTGCTGATTATAATGCCTACTGAAATATCTAAATTGTTTTGTTCTTCATTGATCATTATTTGTGTGTCTTTTTCTTCCGGAACAACAAAAGACAATTGAACAACACCTGGTGTAATTTCTAAAATTTCTTTTATTTTTTTATGGATTTTTGAATTTTCTTTTTTCATAATAATCAACTTAATATTTCAATAAAATAGCATCTTTTATTATATCACATATAATAATTTTCTATTTTTAGCATAATGATAATTTAAATATATTTTATATATAATATTTAATGTAAATATGGCACCATAGCCAAACGGCCAAGGCATGGGTCTGCAACACCCTGATTACCGGTTCGAATCCGGTTGGTGCCTCCATTTATGCGCTCGTAGCTCAATTGGACAGAGTGTTTGGTTACGGCCCAAAAGGTTAGGGGTTCGACTCCTCTCGAGCGCGCCACATATTTTTAAATACCAAAACTAGAATTTCTAGTTTTTTATTTTTTCTTTTTGTATAAAATGTAAAATATTAATTATTAATAACAAGAGGTGATAAATATGAAAAACATGACAGCAAAAGAAAAATTCTTATTTATTTTTCTTCAAATTATTACTCTTGGATTAATTTGAATTTATTGAAAAAAAGAAGCTAAAAAATATCAAGATCAAAACACACTTTCACAAGAATTAAAAGTTGGAATCAATATTATTAAGTTAATGAAAGCAATGGGCGGACCTAATAATATCAATGAAGTTACAAATACACACACAAAAGTAAAAATGGCATATAGTATTAGAGAAAGAGTAGATTTAGAAGAAATAAAAAACATTTCTGGAATTAGTGGTGTTTTTATGAATGATAATTCTGTAACAATTATTGTTGGAAATTCAGCAAAAGCAGTTGCTGATTCAATTAAATCAAAGCTGTAATTATTTTAAATTTTCCTCAATAATGTTTAATAAATTTAATTTAGATAAATTGAAGTTTGAATAATGTCTCAAACTTTTTTTTGTTTCATCAATAGATCTAATTATTTCTAAACAATTACTATTTTTTTGTTTGTAAAAATTTATCAATTCTTCTTGATTTGGAAATAATTGATTTTTATTATTTATTTCTACCATTAACTGATAAAAAAATAATTGAAGAATCTCTAAAACAAAGTCACTATTTTTCTTTTGTCAAATTTTATTTAATTCTTCTTTTAAAACAAATTTAGATTTAATTGCTTTGTTTAAAGCGTCAATTAATTCATTATAAGTTTTTTTAAATGACTTAAAATCAATTTGATTTAATTGGTCAAAATTTGAAAAAATATTTGCAACTAATGGACTTAATTCCTTTGCAACCGGTTCCATAATTTTTATTTTTTCTTCGATCAATTCTCTTTTTACAAAAATGTTTTGAGTTCTACTTGTAATTGTTGAAAGAACGTTTGTAAAATGATTTGTTTTAATAATTATTATTAAATTATTTGTAGGTTCTTCAATAAATTTCAACAGTCTATTTAAAGAGAATTTATTTCCCAAATCAATATCTTGAATATATAAAATTTTTATTGCATTTTTTTCCAAAGATGTTTCAAATAACTTATCTATTGTCTTATCAACTACCTCTTTTTTAATTAAACCATCTGCATCAGGTTTAATAATTTTTAAATCAAAATAATTGATTTCATCAATGTTATTTGCATCTACTCTTCTACCTGTTAATTCTATTAATAATTTTATTGTTTCAAATGCGTATTTTTCAACATCTACTCCTTGATCACCATAAAATAAATAAGCATGTGAAAGTTTATTGTTTTTAATTGCATTTTTAATAATATCAATTGGTTGAAAATTCATATTTTTTATTATAGTTAAAAATCCATAATCATTTGAATTATTTTTTTATTAATTTTAGATTTATCAAAATTAAATAGATAAAAATATTTGTTTTCAATACAAAAATCAAATGAATAAAATTTGTTATTATATTCAAAAATAAATAACAACATTTTTTCTTTTTTTGAACTAATTGTTTGTTTAAAAGTAAGATTTATTTCTTTTGAAATTGCCTCACCTTGTTTTCAATAAAATTCAGCCGGAAAATCTTTATCTTTACCTATAATTTCTTCTTGTTCAATTCTAGATAATTTTCATTGAACATCGACTATGTTGATATTTGATTTTTGTTTTATTCTCATAATAACATTAATGTACATTCTAAATAAATGTATTAATATAAAAAGAGAAGGTGTAAAAGTAAAAATCATAATTGCAATAAATCCATCTTCATTTCATTTTTGAATAGAATCTCAATAACATGAACTATAAATTGCTACTAAAACCATAAAAATAAACAAGGACAATCAAATAGCTCAAATAAATCAAACTAATTTTTTGGTTTGGTTTTCAACATTTATTTTGATAGTTTCCAAAAATGTGTGGTTCACTAAATAATGGAAACTATCTTAAAAAATATTAATTCATTATAAGATCAAAATGTATTATTCATAATATGATCTAAATTTGTTTCTTTATCTTGGAATGTATGAATGTATGAATAACTAAAATTAAAAATTGAACTATCAACAATTTTTGAATTATTTGATGAATTACTATTACTACTGCATGAAATTGAAGTCAGCGGCATCGTTAATGAAAAAGAGGTTATTAATCCAAATCCTAAAAATTGTTTAATTTTTTTCTCATATTTTCTCCATTTTTTCAACATTAATATATTTATATATTAAAACATTTTTTTATATTTTGATTGATATGTTTTAATAATAAATCAACATCAATATTTTTCAAATTAGCTATAAAATTAGTTGTTTCGATTACATATTGAGGAAGATTTGTTTGTCCTCTAAATGGGGTAGGAGCTAAATATGGAGTGTCTGTTTCACAAAATATTAAATCCAAAGGAACTAATTTAGCTGCCTCTTGTGTGTCTTTTGCATTTTTAAAAGTCACTATTCCTGAAAATGAAAAATAAACTCCTAAGTCTACATATTTTTGAACATAATCAGGCCCTGATGAATATGAGTGTAAAATAAAA
Source organism: uncultured Mycoplasma sp. (assembly GCA_949293065.1). Classification (GTDB taxonomy): domain Bacteria; phylum Bacillota_I; class Bacilli_A; order Mycoplasmatales; family Metamycoplasmataceae; genus UBA710. The sequence goes on along the minus strand of CASFBV010000060.1, from coordinate 3,488 downwards.
ATTGATTGAGGGTATTTATTTCGATATTCTTTAATTATTTTATATGTGTCTTCATGAGCATCACGAGAATGAACAATAATTGGAATATCATTTTTTATTGCTATTTCAATTTGTTTTCTAAAACATTTTTCTTGCATTTCTTTTGATGGAGAATTTTCATAATGATAATCTAATCCAACTTCACCAATTCCGACAACATTTTTATCTACCATTTTTTCTAATTGATCAATAATATCTAAATTTCAACTATCATTAGGATGAATTCCTATTATAGGAAAAACATTATTATGTTTCGATGATAGTTCTTTTGCTTCTAAACAATTATTTAAATCTGTCCCAACTAAAAACAACATACCAATATTTGAGTTAAATGCTTCATTAATTATTTCGCTTGGATTTTCAAAATATTCTTTAAATGGATGACAGTGTAAATCTATATATTTATTTTCTTTCATAATTATTTATTTTACACTATTTACCTAAACAGAAATTTTTGAAAATACTATCTAATAAATCTTCTTTATCAACCTCTCCAATTATTTCTTTTAATGATTCTCAAGCTTGATGTAAATCTAAAATAACAACATCATAAGTCAATTTATTATTAATAGATTCAAAAGCATCTTCCAATGCATTTAATGCTTTTTTAATGCATGATGTTTGTCTTTTGTTAAAAGTCACATTAGATGACTCTATTGAATCATTTTCAATGAACAAATTAATTAATGCCTGTTCAAAATTATTAATCTCTTTATTTTTCGAACTTATATAAACTTTATTATCTTCTTTTTGTTCAATTAAGTCTGATTTATTTCAAAGTTGCAAATATTTTTTATTTTTTGATTTATCTATAATTTCTTGATCAAAATCATTAATTCCTTTTGTTGCATCTATTACATGAATAATAACATCAGAATTTTCTATTTCTTTTCAAGATTTTTCAATTCCTATTTTTTCAATTTCATCACTTGCTTTTCTAATTCCGGCAGTATCTTTAAATCTCAATATCAAATTATTAAAAATAATTTCAGATTCCACAACATCTCTTGTGGTTCCGGGAATATTAGTTACAATTGACTTTTCATCATTTAATATTGCATTCATTAATGACGATTTACCAACATTAGGATTACCAACAATAGAAATTGAAATTGGATTAATGAATACTTGGTTCGATTCTGATGATTTTAATATTTTTTTTAATTCCTCAATTAATGATTTTAATTTTAATGTAAACTCATCATTATTTAAAATTGGAACATCATCATATTCAGGATAATCAATATTAATTTCACATAATCCAATTAAATGTTCTAAATCATAAATATATTTTTTAATCATTTCTTCTTTATCTTTGTTAAATGAATTAATTGCTAATTGTTGTTGTTTTGATGTTTTTGCATTAATTAAATCATTAATAGCTTCTGCTTTTGTTAAAGATATTTTGCCATTCAAATATGCTCTTCTTGTGAATTCGCCAGGATTTGCATGACGTGCTCCTAGTGAAATAATTAAATCTAAAATTTTTTGAGAAATAACAATTCCTCCATGAGCATTAATTTCAATTGTTGTTTCTCCAACAAAATTATCTTGTCCTATAAAAAAACTTACTAATACTTCATCAAATAATTCTTCTTTATATTTAATGAATCCATATTGAATAGTTTTATTTGAACCGATTTTACCTGTAAATATTTTTTTGATAATATCCAAAGCATCAGGTCCAACAATTCTGATTATTGATATTGCTTGGTTAATATGTCCACTTGATATTGCTACAATTGTGTCTAACATAATAATTAAATTTTAAACTTAATTTGTTTATTATTTGTTGAAAAATAATTGTGCTAAAATGAAAACATATAACTAAGATATCTAAAAAGCAAGCAAAAGATAAGATTGATCAATTAGAATCGATTGATGAATTTGACGAGGTTGTGCTTTCTAATAAGAAAACAAAACTAACAATTGTAGGGACAAAGAAGGATAATATGAAAAAATCTAATTTTGAAGAAATAGTTCTTGACTTTATTAAAGAACAAAAAGAGTTTAATAAAAAAGTAAATTCAAGATTAGATAAAATTGAATCTCGTCTTGATGTACTAGAACAAGATATGAAGGATATCAAAGACTACCCTACTATAAAGAAAGAATGAAAACAATCTGCAAAATAATCTAAAAAGCAAAAAAGATAAATAGAATCAATTGATGAATTTGATGAGATTGAACTTTCTAATAAGAATAATTTTAGAAACAAAGAAGGATAAAAAGATATAGTTAATGGATTTTATAAAAATAAATTAAAACAAATAGTGCAAGTTATTGTAGCTACCCATTAATTTATGTAATTCAATCAATTAATAATAAATTAGTAAAATAAAATGAATCTTTTCTTGATGTATTAAAAAACAAGAATAGATAGAATAGAAAAGATATTAAAATGATACAAAATCCACATCAAAAATAAATCATGAGTCAAAAAAATCTACAATTAAGTAGATTTTTAATTATGAACTATCCTAAATTTTCACCATTATTTTTTAATCTTTGAATTTCAGCTTTTCTTTCTTTTAATTTTTTTCTAATGAATCCAACAATAATGATTAAGATTAAAGCAACTGCTGATAAAACAATAATTACAATTAATGATCATTTTTTAGTTGAATCTGATTTTTCTTTATCAGCTTCAGCTTGTGTTTTGAATCCACCAATATTAATTGTAAATTTATTTGGAGAAGTAGATAGTTGTCCGTGTTCATCAACATAATTTGTTGCTTCTAATGTTACTTTCATAGAACCATCAGCATTATTTGGTTCAACACTAACCACTTTAACACTCATTCCTGGTCCTGGATTATCAAACAATTGATCTAAGTTTTTATTAATCATATCTTGAAGATCAGAATCTGATCAATCTGAAGGAAGTTTACTTGAAGCTCCTGGTAGAGTTGCATCACTTTTTTCTGTTGTTGGTTTATTTAGAGCAAATCCTGTTAGAGTTAATTTATAAATTGGAGAATCTTCAGTTGATTGAATGATATTTCCATCATCTGTTGCTTGATATCAATTGTTGATTGCAAAACTTACTTCAATTGTTCCATTAACATTTTTAATATTTATAGGATTTGATCCATCATTTGATTTTAGGACGATGTTTGCAACATCAAAATCATCTGGTAAATTATTAAACAATGTGTTTCTGTTATCGAATACTTGTTGAACTAATTTAGAATTATCATCAGCGCCTTTGTATCATTCTGATGCAAGTGTTGATGATACACCTTGAACTTCTAATGTTGTTCCAACATATTCTGTAGGATTTTTAGCTTTAAATCCTTTGATGTATCATGTTGCTTTAGGAGCATCAGTAATATTTGCTGAACCACCAATTCCTAAATCTGATGTTGATAAAACATCACCACCTTTTTGTCAAGCTTTAGGAGCTATATCAAATCAAATTAATCCTTTTGCTTCATCATAATTAAAGT
>CASFBV010000059.1 GCA_949293065.1 uncultured Mycoplasma sp. | reverse complement strand
TTGTCAGTTCAAGAAATGTTTTTATTATTAAAATCGAATATTAAGATTAATGATAATGATTTAATTAATTTTGAAAATTTAATTTTAATAAATTCAGGAGTTTCAATTAGATCAATCGATATTGATGAGATTTCATCAAATGAAGTTTCAATCAAAGAAAAAGATAATTTAATTTATCTAAATGATGGTAAAGAAAATATCTCATTATTAGGTGTTAAAGTTGAAGAAAAATATCAAGCAAACACAGAAAGCAAAAATATATTATTTGAATTTAGTCAAATAAGCGAAAAAGATGTACGTGAAAATTCTAAAAATTCTAAATTAACAACATATAGTTCTATCAATAATTCAAGAATAATTTCATCAGGAATGATTGATTTAGCTTTTAAATTGATACAAAACTATTTTGAATGTTCAAATCTTATTAATGAAATTAATTTAAAAGAAATTGAAATTGAATTAGATCTAGATTACTTAAATAATTATGCTGGTTTTGAAATCACAAAAGAAAATAAATATCAAAAAGCTATTGAAGCATTAGAAATTTTAGGATTTAAATTCAATAAAAATAACGTTAAAGTTCCACTTGTAAGACATGATATTAAAAATATGCAAAACATTGTTGAAGATTTATTTAGATTTTATGGATTAAACAATTTTGAACCAAAACAAATTGAAACTAAAACTCTAATTATTGATCCAATTAATCCAATTGAGAAAATCATTTCATCAATGGGGTATAAACAGGCATGAACTTATACATTAATTAATAAAAATAAAAACGATTTCAATCCATTCAATTTTAATGAGACATTAAATTTAAAAACATTTGTATCTGAAGAATACAATTCAATTAGAAATTCCATTGCAATTCCAATGATGAATATTTTTGAATACAACATTAAAAGAAAAATGGAAAAATTATCTTTATTTGATACAGGAATGATTAATAACAAAAGAGCCATTATGATTGCATCTAATGAAAAAACGTTTGCTCAAATTAAATCAGATATTGAAAAAGTTTCAAATCAAAAATTTCAAATTACAGAATTAGAAAATGATTATTTCCATCCATATTATAATGCAGGATTATATATTGGCGGAAAACTTGTAGGATGAATAGGAAAATTTAATCCATTTAAATATGATATTGATATTATTTTTGCTGAAGTTTTGGAAGATGTAATTTATAAACCTGTAAACAAATTTATTGAATTTGATCAAGATGCATTAAAAGAAAGAGATATCACTTTTGAAATTAAACAATCTTTTGAAAACAAAATTTATTTAGATAAATTAAATTCAATTAAAGGCGTTTTTAAAATTGAATTAATTTCAACATACAAAAAAGAAAATTCTACAAATATAACTTATCGAATTTTAATGAATGATGAAGCTCTTAAAATATTTGAATCTATTGATTGAGCAAACAAAGAAAAATTAATGGACTTTTAGTTCTTTATCATTTATTATCCAACAAGAATATCTTCTTCAATATATGAATAATTATTTTTATTATTTTTACTTCTTCAAACAAGCATTGTTGATGAAATTCCTAATTGACCTATAAACATTACTAAAATAACTACTAATTTTGAAACAACATTTAATGATGAAATTAATCCTGTCGATAATCCAGTTGTTCCAAATGCAGAAGATATATCATAAAAAATATCAGCAAAACTTATTGAATTGCTATCAGCATGTCCTCACAATGTATCTAATGATGTAAAACAAATTAATGATGTTAATAAAACAATAAATACTGATAGACCTAAAACAATGAATGAAGAATGAATTGTTTCATTATTAATTTTTCTTTTGAACATTCTAACACCATCAACTCCTCTCATTCTATTTCAAATCGCTGCAAAGATAACTGCACAAGTTGTAGTCCTAATTCCTCCAGCAGTTGAAGATGGGGCTGAACCAATAAACATCATAATTGCAAAGACAACAAGAGAAGCATTTGAAAATTTCGCTAATGAATAATCTAATGTTGTAAATCCAGCATTTCTTGTTGAAAACACATGGAAGAAAATACACATTAATTTATCTCCAGTTGAACCTGTATGTTGATTTCTTCAAATTCCTTCAACACCATGTCCTTTATTACCGATCTCGAAAATTAAAACAAAAACCAAACCTACTAAAAATACCATTAAATAAGCTGTACAACTTACTTTTGTAAATAAAGAAAATTTAAAATCTGTTCTTCTTTTAATTTTATGTTTAATAAACATTACAACATCATAAATAACTGGAAATCCAATACCACCAATAATTAATAACACAATAAATACAATTTGAATTGAATAAACATGATAATATGGAAATAATGAACTATTAGATAAAATATCAAAGCCAGCGTTGTTTATAGCACTAATTGCATGGAATATAGCGCATTTAAAAGATAATAAAACATCATGGTAAGGATCATAAGCTGAA
>CASFBV010000058.1 GCA_949293065.1 uncultured Mycoplasma sp. | reverse complement strand
GTTTGTTCTAAAAGAATTGCTAAAAATCTTTCATATGTTCCAATTAATCCTCTATGAATCATAATTGGAGATTCAGGTTCGTTATTTGAATTAATAAATTCAAGTTCAAATTTTTTTGGCAATAAGAAATCAAGTTGAATAGTAGACATTGTAATTTCGTGCCCTAAAACAGTTTTAATTTGAATATCTATTTTAGGTCCATAAAAAGCTGCTTCTCCAATTTTTTCTTCATATTGAACTTTCAATTCTTTTAAAACATTTCTTAAATCATTTTCTGCTTTATCTCACATTTGATCATCATTAAAGAATTTTTCTTTATTATTTGGATCTCTTAATGAAAGTGAAACGTAATCAATTTGAATATCAAATATTTTTAAAGCTTCAGAAATCATTTTATAACAATGCTTAAATTCAGAAACAATTTGATCCTTTCTTACGAATAAATGTCCTTCTGTTAGTAGCATTGATCTAACTCTTTCCATTCCAGTAAGTGCTCCTGATTTTTCATATCTAAATAATGGTGATTGTTCACTATATCTGATTGGTAACTCACGATATGATCTTCTCTTTGAACGATAAATTAAAACATGATGTGGACAAGTCATAGGTCTTAAAATTAATCTTTCACCATCACAATTAATAGGTTTAAACATATCGTCTTTATAGTGCTGTCAATGTCCAGAAGTTTCATATAGTTTTTGTTCTCCAACAATTGGAGTTGAAACTTCTCTAAAACCATATTTAGAATCAAGAGCTAACACTTCATCCATAACTCTATTTCTAATTTTCATACCATCTTCTAATCAAATAGGGAATCCTTGACCTGATAAAAGATCAAACATAAACAATCCCATTTCTTTTCCTAATTTACGATGATCTCTTTCTTTTCTTTCTTGCAATAAATTTAAATATTCATCTAAATCTTCTTTTGTCTCTCAAGCAGTTGCATAAATTCTTGTTAATTGGTCATTATCTGAATTTCCTCTTCAATATGAACCAGCTAAAGATAATACTTTAAAATGTTTTATATCTTTGATTTTTTCAATATGACCCCCAGCACACAAATCAACAAATAAATCTTTATTATTGTTTGGATCATAAATTGAATAATAAGTAATGTCTTTTCCTTGTGATGTAAATTCATTAATTAGTTCTTGTTTATATGGCTGGTGAGTTGTATCATATTTATAATCATTATTCATTTTTCTCATTACATAATTATTTGCAACTATCTTGTGCATTTGTTTTTCTATTTTAACTAAATCAGCTTCAGTCAATGGATTTGAAAATTTAAAATCATAATAAAACCCCTCAGATGTTGGAGGACCAAATCCTAATTTTGTATCTGGTCATAATTTTAAAATAGCCATTGCCATAACATGTGAAGCTGAGTGATTAAGTTCTTTATTAAATTTCATAATTACCTCTTTATTTTTCTAATAATTCATTAATAGTTTTTGTGATATTTACTAAATTAGATGAATTATCGAATGATATTTTAATTTGAATATTTATTGTATTTGTATCTAAACACTGTTGAATTTCTGCTTTCGTCAATGAATTAAAATAATTCATATTGATTTCGATTTTTAATTGTGATTGTAAATCAGGAAATGGGATTGTGTTTTCTGGAATGTTATAAACATTTGCAGATGAAAATAATTTATCAAAATTTCTTTGTTCAAAATTTTCTCTAAAATAAGCTTCATTTGTCGTGGTCATTTGAATAATTACATTGTTTGAATTTATTTGAGCTGCAATGTTTTTCAAAATGTTTGCTTCATATTCTTGTTCTGTTTCAAAATAATTATCAATATAGATTCTTAAAGGTTCAACATTGGTAAATAACGTTCCTTTTTGTGTTGAACCTAAACAAATATTTAAATCCATTGATGATTTTGCAACTGTTGAACCTTCTGATATTGAATCCAATTGGAATTCAAAATCCCCATTTGATTTATCATTAATTGTAGAAAGAATTTCTTGGACAATTTGAGATAAATTAAATGTTTGTCCCTCATATGATCATGATGTAGGCAATGAAACATTTTTTTCAATAAAAACAAAATTATCAAAAGGTTTTTCATATTGATTCTCTACATTATTTTTATTTTCATTGTATAGCGAATACAATTTAGAAACTAATTGAAAAGGTAAATTGTATTTACCGTTTTGATATGTAATGTTATTTGATAAAAAATAATTACTTAATGAAAGTGGATTTGATGAATTTTGATCAAAATCAAATACATTTTCGAATCCCATATTTTTTTCTTGTAAATAATTATAGATAGCTTCCATTTTTAACTGTTCATCTGATTTTGCAAAATCTCCTTCTTGACTTACACCTACAATGTCAACATATTCAGTATATGCTAATGGAGTATTTGGATAAGAT
>CASFBV010000057.1 GCA_949293065.1 uncultured Mycoplasma sp. | reverse complement strand
TTTAAGTAAAATTTAGCAAACAAACAACTTGATTGATAAAAATTCTTGTTTTTCAATTTTTGATGTATTATTTTTAATGCTATGGATTTAAAAAAGTATATAGATGATGTAAAAGATTTTCCATCGCCTGGAATTAATTTTAAAGATATATCTCCTTTGTTAGCTAATGGAGAAGCATTGAATTATACAGTTAATAAGATGGCAGAATATGCAAAAGATGCAGATGTTATTGTAGGACCTGATGCTCGTGGATTTTTATTCGGAACACCTGTTGCAGCAATGTTAAAAAAACCATTTGTAATGGTTAGAAAAGCTAAAAAATTGCCTGGTGAGGTAATTCGTCAAGAATACAAATATGAATATTCTTCAAATATTTTAGAGATGCAAAAAAATAGAATTTTTCCTGGTCAAAAAGTAGTCGTTATAGATGATATTTTGGCAACAGGTGGTACAACCAAAGCGATAATTGATTTAATTGAATCACAAGGTGCAAAGGTTCAAAGAGTAATATTTTTACTTGAATTGATTGATTTGCATGGTGCTGAAAAATATAAAGGCATTGATGTTGTATCATTGATAAAAATGTAACTTGAACATTTAAGTTATGATGTTTGTGGTATAATAAGTAGGAGACAAATACTTGATGTTTATAAAATAATTCAAAATGAAGTTGATTTTAGTTTTAAGTAATCCTATTTAAAAAAATAAAGGCAAAAAGGAAAATATTATGGAAAACAAAAAAAATGAAGAAATTATAAAATCAACAATTCAAGTCATAGAAAAAAGATTTGGAAAAGAAGCAATAATGCTTTTGGGTCAAACTGATAAAACTGAAGTTTCAACATTTTCATCGGGTTCAATTGCATTAGATCATATTTTAGGGATTAATGGATTTCCAAAAGGAAGAATAATTGAAATTTTTGGTCCTGAATCATCAGGTAAAACCACAATTGCTTTACATGCAATTGCTGAAATTCAAAAGCAAGGAGGGATAGCTGCATACATTGATGCAGAACATTCGATAGATCCTAATTATTCAAAAAATTTAGGAGTTAATATTGATGATTTAATTTTGTCTCAACCCGATAGTGGAGAGCAAGCTTTAGAAATTGTAGATATATTAACAAAAAGTGGACATATCGATTTAATTGTTGTAGACTCAGTTGCAGCGCTTGTTCCGGAAGTTGAACTTCAAGGAGAGATGAAAGACCAAACAATTGGAGCTCAAGCGAGATTAATGTCTAAGGCATTAAGAAAAATTACAGGAAGTTTAAATAAAAACAAGACTACAATTATTTTTATCAATCAAGTTAGAGAAAAAGTTGGAGTTATGTTTGGTAATCCAGAAATTACAAGTGGAGGAAGAGCACTTAAATTTTATTCATCTATTAGAATAGATGTTAGAAGAATTTCAACAATTGGTTCTGGTGATGATATAAGTGGTAATGTAGTAAGAATGAAAGTTGTTAAAAATAAATTGGCTGCTCCATTTAAATCTGCAACAACTGAAATTATTTTTTCAAAAGGTATTTCTAAAATTTCAGAAATTATAGAGTTAGCTGAGGAGAATAATATTATTGAGAAAAAAGGTTCTTGATATTCATATGAAGGACAAAACATTGCTCAAGGAAAACAAAATCTAAAATTACTTTTAGATTCATCAAAAGAACTTTATGATGCTATATATAACAAAGTTCAAGAAAAAATTAACGAATAATAAATTTAATTTTATAATTAAATAATGGAAGATAAAACACTTAATGTTCTATTTATAGGAGATGTCTTTGGACAAGCCGGAATCCAAAAAATAGAAGAAGAAATGACAAGCATTAAACAAAAACATAATATAGATTTAGTTATAGCCCAATCTGAAAATGTTTCAGGCAGAAAAGGTTTAGAACCAAATGATTATCATAAGTTGATGAAACTTGGTGTGGATATTTTTACTTTAGGAAATCATGCTTTTGCTAAAAAATCAATTCATGAAATCATTAATGAAAAAAATATTTTAAGACCTTATAATGTTGATAATGTTTATGAAGGTGTAGGAACCAATGTTTTTGATGTAAAAGGATTTAAAGTTCGCGTTACATCTTTGATGGGGATAACTTTTAATGAATTGTTAGCTCCATGAAAACAAAGCTTTGCAAATAATTTTTTTGATGCTATTGACGAAATTATAGAAAATGATCATTCTGATTTTCATATTATAGATTTTCATGGTGAGACAACAAGTGAAAAAAATGTTTTAGCACTTTATCTTGATCAACATTGACCTAATAAAGTTTCAGCATTACTTGGAACACATACTCATGTGCAGACAAATGACGCAAGAAGATTAAAAAATAATCTTTTGTTTATAACAGATGTTGGAATGACTGGACCTAAAAATTCTGCAATCGGAGCTAATTTTGATGAAGTTTATCGAAAAATGAGATATGGTGAAAACGCAAAATTTATTCCATCACCCAATAAATCTCAATTTAATGCTGTTGTTCTAAATCTTTCAAAAAATAACAAATCAAAAATAAAAATAATAAGTAAGTAGTTTTATTTTATGAATTTAACCATAAATAAAACAAGGTTAAAACAAAGTTTTTTGCCTTGTTTTTTGCATTTTTGCTAGGATTAAGAAAAATTTTTGAAAATTTTTAAAAATTTTATTTTTATAGTGTTAAAATAAGTAAACCTAATAAATAAAATGTTTTATTTATACTTTAAATAAAATGTGACAATTTAAATTGTTGTTATTAGGTATTGTAGTTCTTTGAAAACTGGTTATAAGAACCATATTATGTCAATTTTCGAGAGTTTGATCCTGGCTCAGGATGAACGCTTGCTGTGTGCCTAATACATGCATGTC